>CAZPTW010000028.1:0-13624 GCA_964589235.1 uncultured Smithella sp.
CGGGATTCACACCGGCGGAACTCATGCGTCATCCTCTCCAACATTTTCTGGCTCCCGACTCCTATGCTTACGCTTCGAGGATCGTTGCCGAAGAGTTGGACCTCGAGCACAGTGGGTTGTCGCTCGATCCCAACCGCTCGAGAACGCTGGAAATCGAGATTCTCAGCAAAAAGGGAGAAAACATCTGGGTTGAAGTCAGCGCGACGTTTAACCGGGACGCCAACGGCAAAGCGACGGAAATTCTCGCCGTCGGCCGCAATATCACCCAGCGACGGATGATGGAGGAAGCTTTGGCGGATAGTGAACGCCGCTACCGCATGATCGTTGAAAACATGAACGAAATCATCTGGACGCTAGGACCGAATTTACAGTTTATCTATGTCAGTCCCTCGAGCCTGCGCATGACCGGCTATTCGCCTGAAGAAACCCGCCAGACCCCTCTGACGCGTCTTCTGTCACCTGATTCTTACGCCCTCGCGACCCAAAGACTGGCCGACGAATTGGCGCTGGAGGCAAGTGGAAAACCTTTTGATCCCCATCGGGCTATTGTTTTGGAAATTGAGGCGATCCATAAAAACGGAGACAGCCTGTGGCTGGAAATTTCCGGAACCTTCAATCGAGACCAAAGCGGAAGGATCAAAGAGATTGTCGTCGTCGGGAAGAACATCACCGAACGAAAAAAAGCCGAAGCGGAAAAAAGACATCTGGAACAGCAACTCAACCAGGCCCAGAAAATGGAAACCATCGGCCGCCTGGCAGGCGGTGTGGCACACGATTTCAACAACATGCTGAGCGTGATTTTGGGGTATGTCGACCTCGCCAAACTGCGCTTGGCCAAGCAACATCCGGTTTTGCAGGACATCGCCGAGATTGAAAGAGCGGCCATTCGATCCCGGGACATCACCACACAACTTCTGGCTTTCTCGCGCAAACAGATCATCGAACCCAGAATTGTGGATCTCAACGAAATGGTCATCCACACCCAAAAGGCCTTGACCCGTCTAATCGGTGAAGATATCGATTTGAAAGTCAAATTCGGCAGAAATCTCTGGCCCATCAAATTTGATCCGTCACAAATTGAGCAGATCCTCATCAATCTCGCCGTTAATGCCCGCGACGCCATGCCCAACGGCGGGAAATTGACCATCGAAACGTTCAACACCGTGATCGACCCTCTCTATTGTGAAAATCACATCGGCGTCGTTCCCGGCGATTACATCCAGCTCAACGTCAGCGACACCGGGATTGGAATGGATGAAGACACCCTTCAGCATATTTTCGAACCCTTCTTTACGACCAAAGAAGCCGGCAAGGGAACGGGCCTGGGATTGGCGACGGTCTATGGCATCGTCCGGCAAAATGAAGGGTTTATCCATGTCTACAGCGAACCAGGTTTCGGATCCACGTTCAGCATCTACTTGCCGCGCACGACGGAAACCGCCGAAGAAAAAAATCCATCGGAAGAAGAACCGGTCTTCGCGGGTCAGGGAAACATCCTGCTGGTCGAAGACGATCCCATGGTGTTGAAAATCGCCCAAAACATGCTCGAATCGATGGGGTTTACGGTGACGGCCGTCAAAGAGCCCGCAGAGGTCATTGCCATTTATGAAACCCCGGAGCGTTCGTTCGATCTGGTGATCACAGACGTCATCATGCCGTCCATGAGCGGCAAAGATTTAAAAAACAAACTTCAAACCATAAGACCCGAAGGCAAGTTTCTTTTCATGTCCGGGTATACCGCCGATGTCATCGCGCATCACGGCGTCTTGGAAAAAGGCGTCCACTTTTTACAGAAACCTTTCACCTTGAAATCACTTGCCGGCAAGGTCGCGGAGGCTTTGTCGACCAAGCCCGCTTGAGTCGACATCCGTTCGAAATGGGAGGCTTTCGTCTGGCCGTTTTTGTCAATCTTGATTCTTTTTAGAGTCGGATTGATCGGCCGTGATGAGTTTGACGAAACGGTTTTGCACCAGGAAATTTTTCCCCTGAACTTCCAATCGGAAAAAAGCTTCCCTTGAATTTAAGAAGTCCGATAAACGTGAATGGGTCTGAGGCAAAGCAAAAGACACCAATCCGCTGATTGTCTGTCCGGAAAGCAAGTGAATGACCACCGGCACCTGCTTGTAACCGGGCATTTCATTGTCCGCAGGATCTTCCTCAATATAGACCATCATGATGTTTTCTTTGCGCAAGAGGGCAATCTCTCCGTCTTCGTATTCAAACGGGATATAATTTCTGTCTCTGGCCAGAAGTTCAGATACCAATTCCCCTCCGTCTCGAAACGCGGATATGGCGGACACGAAAAAAAAGCCCGTCATCTGTTGGTTGTCCGGGAAATGAACGACGGCTTTTTTCTTGATGGTTTCGACTTTCAGTTCCATGATACCCTCCTTCTTGATCCGATGAATATTTACCCTTCCTCGTCATCGGGCAGTTCACTTTCATCGTCTACGATTCTGGCCCCCTCCATCAAGAGAGACATAGCGCTTTCAAAAATATTCCGCTCCGGCAATGCGTTGCAGGTTTTGATCTCGAATTCTCCCTCCGTCCAGGCCATCATCCGGTAGAACGCTTCCTGTCCTTCAACGTCCTGAGCTTGAGCAAATATCACCTCGCCTTGCTGTATATAAATCAGCCCTTGTTTATCTCCTGAGTAAAGACGGATTTCGACATCTTTGTCGCCGGTCGTCAGGCTCTGGATGATATCCGTAAAGCTCATATCTTTCAAAGCCCCGGATATTCCCTGTTTGGCGCCTCTTGAACTCTTTAAGGCCAAAATATTGCGGATCTTGATCGACAGCATCTCCAGATCGGGCGGTTTTTTGAAAAAATCATCGGCTCCGGCTTCCAGACATTGCGTCGCCAACCTTTGGCCTTCCTCATGCGCCACAAAGAAAAAAGGAAGATGGGCGGACGCTGGATTTTCCCGAAGCGCGCGACAGAATCGCAAACCGTCCGTCTGAGGCAGGTTGACTTCTGAAATTACCAGATCGGCCCCTGAATCAAAAATGATTTTGACCGCCTGACGGGCATCGGGGACCCCAGACACGTCATAGCCGTCATTCATCAGGCGCAAAACCATGGCGGAATCGGGGGAATAGTCGCGATCGACAATCAGAATCCGTCTGCGAGACCGCCCGACGTCCTTCAAGAATTCTTCGTCTTTCAAAACGTTTAAAAAAGCCTCCAGAAGAGCTTTCTCCTCCGCCACGCCTTTTGACAGAGCAAGAGCTTTCCGGACTTTGTCCATATCTCCGGCGATGTCAGGATAGGTTTTTTTCAGTTCCAGATAATTCTTCACCAGCAATAAAATGGCCGCTTCAAGGCCTGTTTTAGGTTGTGCCTGTTTTTCCGGACTGAATATTTCCTCCAAGGGGTAAGGTGAAGGCATATGTTCATAAATGGTTTTGCCGATGTCCGGCGCGGAAAGCCAGGCGGCCAAAACCGCCCCATCCACCGAAACGGCGGGCAGTCCCATCCGCATGGATAAAAGCTTGCAGTAACGCGCCGTGGTCGCGATCTCGGATAACAATTCCGGTTGATCCCGAAGCGCGTTTCTGACGATGAAGGTGACCAACGCCATCAACGCCGCGCTCATCTGCGGATAGCCGTACTCCTGAGCCAGAAGCATGTTGCGAATATTGTAAAAAGATATAAGCGACGATTTCACCATCCGGGAAAGCGGCTTCATCTCGGTCGCTTGGGGTTTAAAAACGCGGCCATTGGCGACCACCCGGTCTACCGGTTGATCCTCGATGGCTTTGACCGCTTCTTTCACCGATGAAACCCACTGCACGTTCACAAACCCTTCTTTACGCAATAGACTCATCAAAGCCCTGGAACGCTCAAGATCCGGCTCCATCAGCAAAATCCGTGTTCCGCTTTTCGTTTCCTCATCCAAGTCGAGCGATTCCTTGGCTTTTTTATCCTCCGAGACAATCGTGAACCCCTTGGGAAGACTCAATTCACGCTCTGGAATGTAAGGCTTCCCTTTATAGTAGACGTCAATGGCCAAACGGATCTCGGGTCTCGAAGCCACAATGACATCCAGTCCGGCTGAGTTGGGAACCAATCGTCGCAAATTTCTCATCAGATCCGGATCATCTGGATTGCCGACCGCTACTTTCAAACTATTTTTCTTTGCATCATAATCCACCGGAAAGACATGAAAGCCTTCGGCCATCTTGAGCGGTATTTTGGCCTTGGCATTCTCAGCCGGCGCTTGACCCAGAAGCGGCAGATATGGCTTTTGATAGAAATCGGAGAGCAAAAGGCCAAGTGACGCATAATTGATCATTTTCAGAAAAATGACCGCCTCATCCAACGCCATGCCCGATGTCAAGGCGTAATCTTCCGCGCGGGCAATCATTTCTTCGGTGAATTGTCCGGATTGCATCAAAAGTTTCTTCAGTGTTGAATCGTCGACCATCGTCCCTCTCTCATCGCCTCATTCGATCCTGCTGATATAAATTTCCGCTTCCTCTTGAGAAATGATCCCTTCCGACAAGAGTTTCTTGATGTGGTCGGCCATCGTCTGCATCCCGATATTTTTCCCCGTTTGCATGACGGATACAATCTGGAAAGTTTTTCCTTCCCGGATGAGATTTTGAATCGCCGTGTTGCAAATCATGACCTCGACGGCCGCCACGCGTCCCGTCCGATCGGCCTTGCGCAGCAGACTCTGAGATACCACCCCCCGAAGCGACTCACCCAGCATGGTCCGGATTTGCGATTGTTGTGTGGTTGGAAATACGTCAATAATACGGTCGATGGTTTTCGGCGCGCTCGACGTATGCAGCGTTCCGAGAACCAAAAGACCGGTTTCCGCGGCCGTCAACGCCAATTGGATTGTATCCAAGTCGCGCATTTCACCGACCAAAATCACATCGGGATCTTCGCGTAAAGCCGCCTTTAACCCAGAGGCAAAACTCTCCATATGAAACCCCAATTGACGCTGATGAATGAGGCATTTTCCCCGAGGATGGATAAATTCAATGGGATCCTCCAAAGTGATGATATGTGAGCTTTTTTCTTTATTGATCAAATCAATCATCGCGGCGAGCGTTGTAGACTTTCCAGACCCTGTCGCCCCGGTGACCAACACCAGACCTTTTTTCAAGCGTGCCAAGGAGTAGACGGCATCGGGAATTCCCAATTCTCTCAACGTCTTGATATTTGTGGGGATGACACGAAACGCGCCGGCATATCCGTTTCTCTCCATAAAAATATTGCCGCGAAACCGCGCAATCCCCTCTAATTCATATGCGAAATCAATATCTTTCTTGGATTTCAGGAGGGCCAGTGTCTTCTCATCGAGCATCTCTAAAAGAAGAACTTCCACTTCTTCAGGCACTAAATTGTGATACTTGGTCCGTTGCAACTCTCCGTTGATGCGTAAAAGAGGCGGCTCCCCCACGCAAATGTGCAAATCGGAAGCGCCGTATTCGAGAATCATTTTCAACAGAATATCGATTTTCGCCATGCGATGTCCTTCTACCTTATTCTTTTTCGGCAAAACGTAAGGAAAATTAAGTCTATAAATTTCATTTTTCTGAAGATTGACTTTGTTTAAAAAGTATAGGAACAACGATAAGGGAAGTCAACAACAATTCCCCCCTCGATCGGCTGCCCGCTTACTGAATTTTCTTCTTTGAAATCAATGAAATCGCATCGATTCATCACATTTTCCTCCCCTTTTTTTCCCTTCGATGATCGGTCACTCAGATACTTTTGCCCTTTGTCAAGAATGGACAAAGCGAAAGCGATATCCTCTTCCTGTCCATCCTTCCCGAACCATAACCAAGCGATGCGACCTCATCTGTGACACAGCAACCGACGTTCTCATGATGCTTTTGATGCTTTTGGCAAGATGGCAAAGCTTCGATGTGTCTTTTTATACGTGGAATGTCTTTTTTTACAGACATTCGATCGGGCAGGCCTTATCGCCCCACCTTCATGCGTTTTGTATCAGCACATAAGCAAGAGCACAACACATTTCCAAGCCATCGACTTTTTATCTTGAATCCCGAATCGGATCCATCCTGTGATCTTCGAACAGTCAAAAAGTTTCTGCCCCCATAAACCAGGAATTGTGTTTTTTAGCTCTCTTTGACGGCGCATCTTTTTTTGTGTGACCATTGAATATTTATTGCCAATCCGGATAAAATATCCGATGGATTTATCCTTGAGGGAGAATACTCCATGTTTTCGGCTTATCTCATTAACCCGCCAACGGGAGACCCGGGTGTCTACCTGGAGATACTGTACCGAAAGGAAGCGATCTTGTTCGATCTGGGTGATTTGCATGCACTCCCGCCCAGGCAGATCCGAAAAATCCGGCATATCTTTGTGTCTCATACCCATATGGATCATTTTATTGGTTTTGACCATCTTTTGCGCATTTGCCTTGGCCGAAATCAGCATATCGCTCTTTTTGGTCCTTCAGGGTTTCTGAAGAATGTCGAAAGCAAACTGGGAGCCTATACCTGGAATCTCGTAAAAAATTATACCAATGACTTTGAATTGGCTGTCACGGAGCTTTCAGAAAGTTTCAGAACCACACGAAAGTATAGATGCCAAAACGGCTTTGTCGCAGAAGATGAAACCATTATGACCGTATCCAATTCAGAAATTATCGATCATCCGACCTATGTTGTCCGTGCCGCCTTTCTTGATCACAAAATTCCCAGCTTAGCCTTCAGCTTTGAGGAAAAGACGCGATTGAATGTCAAAAAAAACGTTTTGCAGGCTATGGGGCTGCGACCAGGCCCTTGGATTACAGGGTTCAAAGATCAAATCATCCGGCACGAACCAGATTGGACACCTGTGCCTATCTGGTGGAAAAACGCCGACGGTATGCGGCAGGAAACTAAGCTTCCCCTTGGTCTTTTGTCTGAAAAAGCCGTAAAAATTTCAACCGGCCGTAAAGTGTGCTATATCACCGACGCGATCTGGAACAGACAAAACATCGACAAGATGCTCCGTCTGGCGCACGGATCCGAATTACTCTTCATCGAAGCTCCTTTTCTCGATAAAGATGTAAAAACAGCCGAAGACAAATACCATTTGACCGCAAGACAAGCTGGAACTCTCGCATCCATGGCAGAGGTAAAACGATTCATCCTTTTTCACTATTCACCGAAATACAGAGGGGTTGAAGCTTTGTTGAACGAAGAAGCCTTTGCCGCTTTTCAGCAGGCCAAAACGGCTTTATAAAAAAGGCGCTTCCTGAATTCAGGAAGCGCCTTAGGATCAAAGGTTGAGATCAATGAAAAACACTACTCACCCAGTTTCTCGCTTGCGATTCTCATGGCGTAGAAGGAACGATACACGAAAATCAGCGCAATCACGAAGAAGATAGCGGCCAGCGCGTATTTCAGATTCTGGTTCGTCATGGTCACCGCGATTTCAGTGGCCAAAAGACCGAACAGCGTCGTGAATTTGATGACCGGGTTCAGGGACACCGAAGAAGTATCTTTGAAGGGGTCGCCGACGGTGTCGCCGACAACACTGGCTTCATGGAGGGGGGTATTTTTCATCTTCAGATCAACTTCAACGATTTTCTTGCCGTTATCCCAGCAGCCGCCGGCATTGGCCATGAAGATCGCCTGGAACAGACCGAAGAAGGCGATGCCGACCAGGTAACCGATGAAGAAGTAGGGGTTGAAGAACGCCAACGCGAGACACAGGAAGAAGATCACGATGAAAATATTGATCATCCCTTTCTGCGCATACTGAGTACAGATCTTCACGACTTCTTTAGAGTCGCTGATAGAAGCCTCCGCTTTATCCAAATTGATGTTTTTCTTGATGTAGACAACGGCCTGATAAGCGCCGGTGGTCACCGCCTGAGTCGAAGCACCGGTAAACCAATAAATGACCGCGCCACCCATGATCAAACCGAGAATGATTTCCGGCTGGACCAAAGACAGTTTCTGAATCACCTGACCAAAGAGGCCCTCGAGAAGAATGATGATCCCGAACACCATGGTGGTCGCCCCGACGACCGCGGTTCCGATCAAGACGGGTTTGGCGGTGGCTTTGAAGGTATTCCCCGCTCCGTCGCCGGATTCCAGGTAATGTTTGGCCAATTCAAAGTCCGGATCAATGCCGTAAGCTTTTTTCACGACATCCTTGGCATCTTTCCGGGATTCAATCAACGACAGTTCGTAAATCGACTGGGCGTTGTCGGAAACCGGTCCAAAACTATCAACCGCAATGGTCACAGGTCCCATTCCCAAGAAACCGAAGGCAACCAAACCGAAAGCGAACACCGGTGCGGCAAAAGCATAGGCCGGCGGCATCAGAGCCATGACGGAAGCATTTTTAGAAACCAGATAAGCAACAAACATCAGAAACGCAATCACAAGACCTAACCAGAAGCCGGAGTAGTTACCTGCCACAAAACCGGAGAGGATATTCAATGAAGGACCACCCTGCTTCGACGCATTGACAACCTCTTCGCAATGACGAGAAGACGTGCTCGTGAAAATTTTCGTGAATTCTGGGATCAACGCGCCGGCGATCGTTCCGCAGCTGATAATGATCGCCAAAGCCCACCACAGATCGGCATACTTCGGATCGAGACCTGATCCCAGCAGAACATAACTGGCGATGAAAGTCACAGCGATGGAAACGATCGAGGTGATCCATACGAGATTGGTCAGAGGATGTTCGAAATTGAATTCTTTCTTCCCGCCGAAAGCCGCGGAACTGATGCCGTTATTGACGAAATAAGAAATCAACGACGTCAGGATCATGAGAATTCTCATGGCAAAAATCCAGATGATGAGTTTGCCGCCCATTTCAGGGTTGCCGGCCAGAGCCAGCGCCAGGAAGGTGATCAATGCGACACCGGTGACGCCGTAAGTTTCGAAACCGTCCGCCGTGGGGCCGACGCTGTCACCCGCGTTGTCACCTGTACAGTCTGCGATAACGCCGGGGTTTTTCGGGTCGTCTTCGGGAAGATGGAAGACGATTTTCATCAAGTCTGAACCGATGTCCGCGATTTTCGTGAAGATACCACCGCAAATACGCAGGGCGGAGGCGCCGAGAGATTCGCCGATGGCAAAACCAATGAAGCAGGGACCAACCAGTTCTTTGGGAATATAACCCAGAATAATGATCATGAAGAAAAGTTCGATGCTGACCAGCAGGAGCCCGACGCTCATGCCGGAACGTAAACAGATATTGACGATACTCAACGGATTACCGGAAAGAGACGAAAAAGCGGCGCGGGAGTTCGCGACCGTGTTGATACGAATACCGAACCAGGCCACAGAGTAAGAACCGAGAATACCCAGGATTGAACAAACCAGAATGATGATGATGTCCGATGCCGCCTTCCCCTGGAGGGCGCCGAAGTAATAAATGATACAAATAGCAATCAAAATCCACAAGGCGATGAGGAATTTCCCTTGCTGGGTCAGGTAGGTCTTACACGTTTCCCAAATGGTCTGGGAAACATCGAGCATGGCCTTGTGTGCCGGCAGGTTTTTGGTCTGTACGTACTGCATGATCCCAAAAAGAAGCCCGATGATGCAGATGACCAACCCGACATTCAAAATCGTCATCCCTGCAAGCTGACCGCTCATGAAGCTGACTTGACTCAAATCCGGCAGCTTGATGTCTGCTTCGCCGGCGAAGGCAGTGCCGACCATGAGCACAAGCATCAAAGCGCTCAGTAAAAATGTCCAAATACTTCTTCTGTCTTTAAACATTAACTAGTCCTCCTTTTTCAGAAAATTTATATTCTTTGTCTGGTGCTTGCTGACGGCTTTCTGCAGACCGCTTAAAATGATGTCAGAGCTTGCATTCACTGCCCGTTCAATAACATCGGGCAAAAATTCCTGCTCTTCTTTCCGGAAGGGTTCCAACACATAACCCTCAATTCGGGATTTTTCAACTGGTCTGCCAATACCCAGTCTCACCCGAATGAAACCGGAAGATCCCACGTTACTCTCGATGGATGACAAACCTTTATGACCGGCGTTTCCGCCTCCGATTTTCATTTTGACCGATCCGAAAGGCAAGTCAAGGTCATCGTGAATGACGATAAGATGGCCGATATCGATTTTAAAGAACGTTTGCAGCTGCCTTACCGCAGCACCACTCAAATTCATATAGGTCTGAGGTTTCGCCAGAAGAACACGATGTCCGGAAAAGATCCCTTTTCCCCATATGGCATCAAAACTCTTCTGCTTTAACTCAATTTTCCATCTTCCAGCCAGCTCTTCGACCGCCATGAATCCGATATTGTGTCTCGTCTTTTCATAGCGCGGACCGGGATTACCCAAGCCAACAATGAGATAATCCACATTTTCCCTCTCTTTCCAAAATCGCGACAACCATCTCACCACCGCGGAGGGAAACATTCTCTACCGTCCGGTTCGAGCTTTCAATTATTTTTCCTTCTTCTCTTCCTTTACCGGTTCTGAAGGGGCGGCTTCTCCCCCTTCCGTTTTTGCGGCGGCGGCCGCTCCTTTGGCGGCCCTGACAGCAGCGACAGCGACAACAGCCGCATCTGGAGGATCAATAAGCGACATGTTTTCAGGAACTTTCAAGTCACGCACCTTGAGGGAATGTCCCACGCCAAGATTTGTAATGTCCACATCAATGTGATCCGGAAGATCGGCGGGGAGACACAAAATTCTAACCTGCCGCTTGATGTGCTGCAACTCACCTCCGTTTTCAACACCAATACATTTCCCAACGAAATTCAAGTCCACTTCGAAGGAAAGTTTCTTTTTCATATCCACTTCGTAGAAGTCGGCATGATATAACTTTCCCGTCAAGGGTTGAACTTGCAACTCCTTAATTAAGGAAAGTTTTTCAATTTTCTTTCCGCCATCATCGATGATTAACTTAATAAACGCGTGATCTTTTTTCTCTTTATGTAATTTGAATAGGTCACTGCTCTTTACGGCCAATTGAATGTTATCTGTATTTGCGCCGTAAAAAATCGCCGGCACAAATCCTTGCTGCCGTAAACGGCGTGCTGGACCCTTTTTTTGTTCTCTACGGACTTGCGCCGTCAAATCAGTTATTTCCATTGAACCCTCTCCTCCTAAATAAATAATGAATGTACTGAATCGTTATAGTAAATCCGTCGCACCGCTTCGGAAAGTAGGCCGGCAACTGATAAGACTTTGATTCTGTCACATTTAGCAGCCCGCTCCGTGAGGGGGATCGTGTCCGTCACAATCATCTCCTTTATAATCGATGACTCCAAGCGGTCGATCGCCGGTCCTGACAACACAGGATGTGTACAACAAACGGAAACCTCCAAGGCGCCCGCATCGGTCAGAGCCTGGGCCGCTTGAACAACAGTCCCCGCCGTGTCAACCATGTCATCGAGGATGATGACCCGCTTCCCCTGAACATTCCCTATGATATTCATGACTTGAGCCTCATTTGGCCCCTCCCGGCGCTTGTCGATGATCGCAAGCGACGCCCCCATGCGCTTTCCAAAAGCCCTTGCTCTTTCCACACCACCGGTATCGGGAGAGACGACAACGGTGTTATCTTGGTAGTATCTTTTCATATAATCGAGCAAAACGGGTGTCGCAAAAAGGTTATCCACAGGAATATTAAAAAATCCTTGAATTTGACCGGCATGCAAATCCATAGACAAAAGACGCTGCGCCCCTGCAGTGGTGAGGAGGTCGGCGACGAGTTTTGCGGAAATCGGTGCCCTTGGGGCCACTTTTCGATCTTGCCTGGCGTAACCGTAATAAGGCACAACCGCCGTAATCCGACCGGCAGACGCTCTCTTCATGGCGTCGATCATGATCAGAAGTTCCATTAAAGTCACGTTGACGGGGGAACACGTCGATTGGATAATGAAAACGTCCATTCCGCGAACATTTTCATCTATTTCGACACGAGTCTCCCCGTCGCTGAAGGTCGTCACGTTGGCTTTTCCCAAAGAAACACCCAGTTTTTGGCAAATGTCCTTGGCCAGGGCGACGTTGGCGTTTCCTGAAAAAATCCGCATCCTTTCTAACATCTAACGTCTCCATTTTATGAACTGGCTGGGGCGGGAGGATTCGAACCTCCGAATGCAGGAACCAAAATCCTGTGTCTTACCGCTTGACGACGCCCCATCACCTTTCAATGTCAAAAAAATTCAGAATAACCACAACTACAACGAATGAGCTCGGAAGACCAAACAAGGGGGGGATATTTTCTTTGAAATGTTCTCCCACGCATCTTCCGCCGATTTCTCATCTGCAAAAACGCCGAATAAGGTTGGACCACTTCCCGACATCAAAGCGCCTAAAGCCCCCTCCTTCGTCAGCATTTGTTTGAAATCGTTCAGTTCGGGATGCATACGGAAAGATACTGTTTCCAAATCATTATGCATTTCCCGAACGACATCTTCCATGACGTAAAATCGCGGAATGCTATAACTATTTTTTCTTCCCTTTGTCAATGTTAAATTAAGGCCCTGATAAACCGCCTTTGTGGAAAGAGGAAAGCCTGGATTAATCAAAACCAAATTCAATTCTGGAATTTCAGAAATGACTCGTAGTTCATTTCCAATTCCTGTTGCAAACGCTCGCCGTCCAAAAATGAAGAAAGGTACATCCGCCCCGAGTTTCGCCCCGATGCTCAAAAGCTCTTGCTGACTGACATTCAGTGAACACAAGTCATTTAAAGCCAGAAGTGTTGCGGCTGCATCCGAGCTTCCACCACCGAGTCCGGCCGCCGTGGGTATTTTTTTATTCAGGATAATTTCGACACCGCCCTGATAACCCGTGAACAAAAAAAGCGCCTCTGCGGCGCGATAGACCAGATTATCTCGATCGACGGGAAGATCGGCATGCGGGCAGGAAAGCGCGATGCCCTCCGGGGAAAGATTGAATTCCAATTCGTCATAAATGGAAATTTGCTGCATGACCGTAGCCAGGTCATGATATCCGTCGGAACGTTTCCCGAGCACTCGCAGCGAAAGGTTGATTTTGGCGGGGGCGAGACGACGCATGTCTCATCCCTTTTCCTTGACATAGCGCATTTTCAATTCATAGAGAATCCCTTGAATCAGATTCTGTTCGTCTGCGTCCAAATTTCCTTTCGTCTTCTCGTGCAGCATGTCGAGAATATCGATGGTTTGCTTCGCGGCCGGAAGATTTTTTTCCGCTTTTCCTCCCTCATACTCGGGAAAGTCACCGAAATGAAACAATGCCGATGTGGAAAGCGATATGACAAAGTTGGTAAAATTGACCGGGGGATAGTCTTGTTCGTCCGGTGCCGCCTTTCTCACTTCTTTTCTCGGTGGCGTTTCTTTGGTCTGGGCCGATTCCTCTTTGTTCTCTGAATCATCGGAAAAACGCCTATCCTTGATGACAAATCCTTCTCCTTTTTTTTCTTCGGTCATAAATTCCCCCTCCAAACAGGCTATTCAAGTGGTGGTTTTAAACCAAACCAATGATATTCTTGCCGGCGATGGAGCACTTGAGGCCATCCCGAATGAAAAACTCGTCGCCTTGCGCTATCTCTTGCTGAAAACAATCTGCCCTTTTGAAACCTCGACGACAATATGATCGCCTTCTGTAAATTTGCCACCGAGTATATCCAGCGCCAGGGGATCCAAGATCATTTTTTGCAAAGCGCGTTTGAGCGG
>CAZPTW010000029.1:0-13593 GCA_964589235.1 uncultured Smithella sp.
CCGCAGCCCCGGATGCTTGCTCCGGCGCGCTTCCTCGATGACCTGGTCGGCGGCTGGGAGGCTCAGCTCGATGAGCGCCAGGAGAGCGCCACGCCGAAACGGAGACTTCAACACGGTCGACGTCCACTTGCGCCCAAGCAGGGTCTTGCGCAAAAAGGGAATGGCTGCTTGCGACCCGCATTGACCCAACGCCTTGAAACATTCCAGAATGTGGACGGTCTGGCCCTTGGTAAAGCGAGTCTGCTGCAGGTACCGCGTGAGCAGCGTCTCCGCCAGAGGATCCTTCTCAAGACCCCATTGGGACAAGACCAACCGGCGCACCGTTTCATCCGGATCGTCGATGAATTCAAAGAGCTCGGCGGCGGACAACTTCCGGCTTTGGGCCGCCGTCCGGATGGCGGGCCTGCGCACCAAAGCGGACGGGTGGTGCATCAACTGCCTTAAATAGGTCCCCGCCTCTTCCGTGCGGATTCCGGCAAGGATAGGAATCAGCCGGATCGCCGCCTTTTCATCGGCCGAACGGACCAACGGCTCGAGACATTTCGTGTCCCGACCGCCGTAGTCGATCAACACGCCTTCCACGACCCTCTGAAGGGAAGACGTTTTGGACATCCAAAGCAATGGCGCCACATGAATGGCGGCCCGTGGATGAAGCCGGTGCAGGATTCTCACCAAAATTTCATCCGGCCGGGTCTGGATCCCCGGCCAGAAGTCCAGGAGTGTCTTGAGATGCGCGCCGTCTGAAATGGCGATGAGAAAATCCTCCAAACGATGGTTGGCCCAGGGGAAGACATCAAGCCGCCCACTCTCCAGAATATGGCGCACCCCTTCAAGAATGATCAGGCAGGCCTGAAAATTACGGCCGGTGAAATACGCCTTGAATTCTTCAGCCAGCACATCCGAAACGACCCGGAAACTTTCTTCATCGTCGTAAAGCAGAAGGCTGTCCAACAATACAAACAGATGGGAGGTATGATCGGCCGTTTCTTCCGCCAAAATCATGGTCTGAAGGGTCTCCCGCTCGCCGTCGGTTAAAACCAGCCAAGCGGGATCGATCGGATCGTCCAATGATTCCGTAAGGACATCGCCTTCCGTCATATCCGCCGGACTTTCGGGGTTCACGTACGATGACATATCGGCGGTCTGATCCCCGAAAAAAATATCGGCGGCTTCATACTGAATGTGCGGAAAGCGTTTTTCCCACAACGCCGTGACGAAGTCGCCGTCGGACTCCAGAGGCAAAAGCTTGTATCGCTTCATGAGGGCAAACAAGTCCCGGATCTCTTCTTCGGTCACGCCCAGGGAAAATTCAATCCATTGGATGCCGTCCCGAAAAAGGGTAAAGATCGGCGTGCCCTCCTCAAAGGGCCCTGTTGCGAGCTCTTCGCCCCGGCAGGTCACACGGTCCTTCTCGATGTCGATTTTGAATTCGCCATGCCGTTGGAGAAAGGACGCCAGTTTTTCGTGAAACCGGCGGACGGCGCTTAGGGAATTGCCATGGCCGTCGGGATACAAAAAGACGTTTTTCCCCGCCAGCAACAGGTGGGCATACAGCGTGTGGATCTCGTCGGACGCCTGTTTGGCGGATGAGGCTTCGAGCTTTTGGTCGGTTTTTTCCATACCTTCTCGCTCAGACAGCTTTAAACGCTTACCCTGACCCGGCACATCTCGATGGTTGACTATAATATTTTTCGACGGCAAACGCAATTCGGTATCGATAAAAACCGTTTCTTCAGAAACGCCGCTCAAGGGATAGATGAAAAACGACATCGGGCGACGCACCCACCACGATATCTTCCGTCACCCCGAGGTGAAGCGACGCGGTGGAAGAGAAATGAAGGGTCCCGCCCAGGGTCAACTGCGCCGACGGTGCGTCGAGTTGTGGGAGATCGCTGTCCGAATAAAAAGAGGTATGGCCGTTCAACTGCGCTTTGAAATCGATCCACTCCACCGGGCGGAAAGCCAACCCGCCCATTCCGAAGGCGACCACCGGCCGCTTTTGGTCGGCCAGAACTTTCCCTTGGGTCATCGCCATCGCGCCCACCCCGCCATATAGGGTGAACCGCCCGACGGCAAATGAGTGATTCACGTCCCCAAGCACCCAGACGGCCAAGTCCACGCTGCCGCTTCCGCGCAAAGATGCCGTTTCGCCCGTTGGAAGCTTCAGCGAAGCCCGAAGCGCCACATGCCGATCTCGCCCGGGGTCGGAATATATCTGCCAGCCGCCCATGAAACGAACGTCTCCGAGTCCTTGTCCGGACGCTTCCATGTTCAGACGCACATCCCCATCCTTGCGATAGCGGTATAACAAGCGGTTTTTGGGGGTTCGGTCGCGTTGGCCATTCGGAAATCCGAAGATGGAGTGATAGCCCTCGATCCAGTGGTCCAAGAAACCGCCTCCGACCACCCAAAAAGGCACCTCGATCCCCAAATCGACATCGCCTTCCAGACCCAAGCGCAGGGAAAGCCCCAGACGCAGACTTTCGCCGTCAAGGACGATATCTTCCCGGCCGCGCTCGTTGATGATGGTGTGGCTGGCAAGATCCGCCGTCACCCGAACGGATTTCTCCTGCGATCCCAGGACTTTCGCCTCTCCGACGGAAGGAAGGCCGTAAATGGCGACAAGCGGACTTGCGTTGGTCGTCGGAAACGGGGAGATGTCGACGGCAAACGCCCGGGAAGCGAAAGCCAGAATCAAAAGCGTCGCGAAAAACAAAGTTCGGTTTTTGAGCATATCGCCTTTAAATGTCCCGGGGAAACTCGTTTAAGTGACTTTGGTCGTCCATCGCCACGATCCGCCGTTCATGACCTTCGATGGCAATGACGGTTTTGGAGGCATTGCCGACGCACACGCTGCGGAATTTCGACAAATGGATGTTGTTCAGACGACATAAAATGGCGGCGATGGTAAAATTGTGAGACACCACCAGCGCGTTTTCCCCCCGGGCGATAATCTGTTCGATACGCGGCCAGGCACGCTGTTGCAACTCCTCGAGCGTCTCGCCGTTGGGCATCCGAACGGTCGCGGGGTCGGCGATCCAGCGGCGAAGAAAGGCGTTTTCTCGGGACATGAGTTCCTCAAAGGAGAAGCCTTCGAAATCCCCCATGCTCATCTCCATCAATTCATCGTACGTTTCGATGGCCAGCCCGTGAAAATCGTTGATCACGTCGGCCGTCTGGCGGGCGCGTTTGAGGGGGCTGGAGTAAATCGCCGCGATCTTTTCGTTTCTGAGCGATCGGGCCAGTTTGCGCGCCTGATGGAAACCGGTTTCGGAGAGCTCGACATCACTCATCCCTTGAACCCGCTTTTCCTTGTTCCAGAGGGTTTCACCGTGCCGGATTAAGATCAATTGCATGACCGATCCCAAAAATAATCAAAGGCCGGAGGGCTTTGAGGGCCTCCGGCCTTTTCGATTCTCGCGCCGTTCAGATCTTGTAACCGTTCAACTTGGCGATCGTCGCGTCCGCTTCCCGAATGATCCGGTCGATGAGTTCCCGGGTGGTCGGGATGTCGTTGATGCCCCCGCAGCACTGTCCGGCGAACAAAATACCGTGTTCCACGTCGCCCTCGTTGAGCGCTTTGAGATGTTTCATATTCCCCACCGCCTGTCGGGCCAGGACCATCAACGGATGGCCCTCCTCGGCGCGCAGCATTTCAATGCTCACACCCAGGAATTTGGCAAACGACAGGTTCATCAACCGCTTGACCAGAAGCGCCCCCTTGAAAGCCTCCACCAATGGGAACCCTCTTTTCATCATGGCCTCGGCTTCCTTCGTTTTCAGGACCCGGCCATCCATACAGTCGAAGACGTTGTCGTAAAGCGTGTCCTGCTCGGTGGCCTCGATGCAGAGGCGCTTGAAATTGTCATGCACCATACTTTCCTTGACGACCATGAAACGGCTGCCCATCGAGATACCGTCCGCGCCGAGCGCCAACGCCGCAGCCAGCCCCCGGCCGTCGTAAAAACCGCCCGCCGCGATGAGAGGCACGTTGACCATGGACGCCACAATGGGAATCAAGACCATCGAGGTGGCCGCCGCGCCGTGCGCCGCCGCTTCGTGACCGGTGATCACCAGCGCGTCGCACCCCAATTGCACCGCCTTGGCCGCGTGTTTGGCGATGGCGATGGTTCCGACGACCTTGCCGCCGTACGCGTGCACATCGTTGACAAACCAGGGCTTCCCCAACGAATAATTGATGATGGGAACTTTTTCTTCAATGGCGACGGCAATGTTCTCTTTCGCGCCCGGCCCCACCAGGATTTGATTGATGCCGAAGGGTTTGTCCGTCATCTGGCGGATCTGGCGGATGTTTTCCCGCGTTTCCTTTGGATTGCAGCGCGCGATGGCTAAAATCCCCAAGCCCCCCGCATTGCAGACCGCCGAAACCAGTTTCGGCTCCGTAATCCAGTTCATCCCGGCCAGCATGATGGGATGCTCAATGCCGAACATTTCCGTCATTTTCGTTTTAAACATAGCTCACTCCTTTATCTTGAATCAAATATGATCTCATCATCCAGCGTTGATACCCGGCCAGAAGCATAAGAGAAGCGTCAAAGGATGTCAAAACAATTTTATGAACCCCCGATGGCGAAGCGATGAACAGGCGCAAAAAAAGCCCGCATGACCGTTTTTGGCGTGCGGGCGTTTCAAGGAAAACTTCGTGAAGAATCGTCAATCCATTTTGAACCACGTCAAGGGAATCGTCCCCTTGGTTATGCTTTGTACTTTGTCGAATTCCTTCTTGGATTTCGCCCACCAGACATAGAGGTGAGGTTCTTGGAATTTGCCGTGTTTCATGACCTGGACAACGGGCGTGGAAAGAAACCGCCCGTTGGGCTGAATACCGTAGACCTCCATCGGATACTTATCCCCCAGCATGGGAAAAACTTTGGGGAAGGCGGCGCGGAT
The DNA here is from genome assembly GCA_964589235.1 of uncultured Smithella sp. Lineage (GTDB taxonomy): Bacteria > Desulfobacterota > Syntrophia > Syntrophales > Smithellaceae > UBA8904. The sequence goes on from CAZPTW010000029.1 coordinate 4,912, forward strand.
CGCCTTGACGTCCGTTGTGGTTCCCGCCGCGACGATCGCCTGAGCCAGCGCGTGCATGCCCGTGTAATTGGCGACGCTCTCCCAGGTATAATTTCTTTTGTATGGCCCTAAATAATTTTGCTTGAATTTTTCCGTTGACGCATAAGGGATGCTGTTGACCATGGCCACGCCGATGGACCCCTCCAGTCCCAGGGGTTTTTCCATGACGGGGTAAACCGCGTCGAGCTTCGCCTGATCGATCAACACGAAACCGCCTTCAAAGCCTTTGGCCCTCGCCTGTTCGATAATCAAGGCGGTGGTGGAGGACGGACCGCCGATGAGCATAAAATCCGGGTTGGTCGCCAACGCCTCGGCCAGCGGCACAGCAAAATCCGTCCGCGTGTAATAGTTGGTGGCTTTGTCCACCGTGATCGTGCCGCCTTTCTTCTCCCATTCCTTGCGAAACGCCTTGCGCCATTCGTCGCCGTAGGGACCGGCCGTCACCACAATGGCGGCCTTGCGCCAGCCTTTTGCCCATGCAAGATTGGTAAAGACCTTGTTATAAATGGTATAGGGCATGATCAGCGTGATGGTCAGCTTGTTGCCCATTTCCGTAATTTCCGGAACACTCGTATACGCCATCACCAGAAATTCGTGTTTTTTGTCCTGATTGACTTTCATCAAGGCGGCAAGCGTCCCGAAAACGGGATTGAAAACCGCGATCGTTTTGAACTCTTTGTGCATTTGGAGGGCGTTATTGACCGCCATTTGCGGCTTGGTTCGGTCATCCATCCGCTCGAGCTTGAAGAGATAATTTTTGCCTTTGACCGTTATGCCGCCTTTGACGTTGATCTCATTGATCGCCATCTCAATGCCGTTTAAGCAGTCCTGACCGTATTCGGCGGCTGGACCGCTCAAAGGTCCGGTATAACCAATGACAATCTCGTCCGCCCAAGCCGCCTGCAAGACCGCTATGACAACCAGCACCACAAGAATAAATAAGCCCTTGAATCTCGTCATGGTCTCCCCCTTCGTCTCATCAATGTCGCTTTACATCCATCATCGCGATTTCAGAACTTGAAATGAACCACCAAATTCCATGCGCACACTTCAAACGTTACTCTTTCACTCCATTCCGCCGGAAGACGAGCGGACCACTGCTTGATCGATTGTCGTGTGTGGTAAGCGGAAGCTAACAAAATTTTTACCTTTTTGCAAGGAATCATCGCGCGGGCGACTCGGAGGCCTCATCGAGGCGACACAAGATGATCAACCCGTTTCGCTCATCAACATCGACCCCTCATCTCAATAAAAATGACGGCCCTCCCTTGGGGCCGCCATTTTTCCTTATTCGACGCTCACGTCATTCCATAGCGGGCCGCCGGGAATCCCTCCCCGGCGGCCCCTTCATCCGTTTCTTGGTTTGACCTTTTTCACCTCACCCCGCGCATCATTTCAAATTCGTCGTCCAGATCGCCGCATCGAGAGGCCTCGTGATATAAGCCTTCCAGCGGGTGTCGCCGTCCAAATAGGTTTTCTGGAACGCCAAGGCGATCGCCCCGACATTTACGCTCGCCGTGGTCGGGCCGCCCCACACCATATGGCCTGCGGTCGCCACTTTGTAATGCAATTTGCTCACCGTCCTTGGAATCGCGGCGTAAACCCCTTCCGACTGGCCCAGGCCGCCTAAATAGGTGGTATCCAGCGACCCGCTGAAAATCGCAGTCGGGCACTTGGTGTAATAGCCTTTGGAGGCCGCACTCACCGCCGTCAGGTTATGACCCGCCAACGTCAAGGCCGTCTTGATCCCGGTATTTGCCGAGTTGATCCAGCTGGCACCGCCGCCCATGGACCACCCCATCACCCCGACGCGCGTTTTGTCGAGTTTACCGACAAATTTGCTGCTCGATTTGAGCAAATTGACGGCATTCATCTGCTGGGTCGCTCTTGAATCCACGGTATCAAGCGTTGTCGTCGAATCACAGTTCACGTAGATGATGCCGTGCGACGCGAAAAAAGGCCCCCAGGCGGCATCCATGGCCTGCGTCCCCGTGTAGGGCTGCATAAAAACGATCGCGGAGTAAGGCGGCGTGCCGGACGCGGGAAGGTAGACGGTTGCCCCTGCCGCATAACCCGTCAAAGTCGTTGTGGTGTAACCATAAGGACCGCTGGTGTACTTAAATCCCGGTGTCTCGTTTTGAATCGCGTAACCGACCAGCGGCAACGCGGCCAAAAACAAGCCTGTAAACACCAAAACCATCAATTTCTTTATCGATTTTCTTTTCATTCTATCCCTCCTTGAATATACCTTCTCTTGAAACTTTTCTTCCCTCTCCTGTCTCCAAGATCCCCTCCGATGACCGCTTTTTCTCTAAAAAACCGCTGCCATCCCTATACAAAATCGAATAGATGTTTGGTCTGTTTCAATTGGCATGCCAACTTGAAGACCCTATTGATCTACTTGATTTCATAGAACAATAATCCGTCACACCGTTTTTTGGCCTTGACGCGGCAACATCTGTGGGACAGATCTGACCGATGGGGTCGTACATAATTGTCTTACAATAGACATAAATGAAACATTCCGGCGTGGTCGAAACATTAGCCCCCTTAGCCATTTTCAGCCGCAGGGTGACACTTTCATAAGGAAATGGAATGGGGTCATTGACTTTATCGATCTTTCTGATAAGACGACCCACAGGATCGTCAATCTCAATGAAGGATTCCCATGAAACTGATTACCCAAGACATGATGGAGGATTTGATCTCTCAAGCCGCCTGCAGCAGCCGCCGGCGGATGAACCTCAACATTCACGAGCGGTTGACGGATTCGGTGCAGAGGCTCTTTATCGCGGCAAGACAGGGGACTTACTTCCGCCCCCATCGGCATCCGGGGAAAGGCGAATTCGCCCTTGTCATCCGCGGATGGTTTGACGTGCTGACCTTTGATGACGCCGGTATGGTTTTAAATCGGGTTTCCATTGGACGAAACCAACGCGCCTTCGGGTTGGACATTCCACCGGATGTTTGGCACACGTGGATTCCTCGCGAGGACCCCTCTGTCTTCTTTGAAGTGAAACAGGGGCCTTACGATCCTGTTTCCTCGATGGAATTTGCGGCTTGGGCGCCGGAGGAAGGCTCGGTTCACGTGGAGGCGTTTCAGGATCGATTACTGCGCCTCCCTGTCGGCGCATCAGCCGCCTGAAGATGGATTCACGCGACTGACGCCAAATGAAAAAAAAGTCATTTATTTGCTTTGGACCTCTTCCAGGAGGGAAATTTCAGGCTTTCCAGCCAGAAATGAGCTGCCGGCCGACGCGAAAGCCTTGAAATGCGGCGTGGAAGAATGGATATTCAAGGCTTCTTTGTCTTTATATTGCTCCACAACAACCAACTGATTGGGATTGGCTTTATCCTTGTTCAAAGAATAAAGGACTGTTCCTGGTTCCTTGGCCACTTCAGGAATCAATGTCGCGAAGGCCGCCAGGGCCTCATCCATCTTTCCTTCCTGAATCGGCAATTTGGCGATTAATGTCAGCATAGCTTGTCCTCCTCGTTCATTTTTCGTTCGGTTAAGTTCCATAGCATATCCACTTGCCCTCCGGCAAGGATTCCCTCACCGCGTACCCTCCAGGAGCCCAAAAGCCGGCTGAAAAAAACGCCATCGTTCTGTAATCATTGGCAATGTCATCGACAACAAAATCTTTTGACTTCTTGACATCTTTTCCCTATACTCCGCCCCCTGCAAAAAGACTGATCCTTTTGGAAGGGAGTTTAATCGTCAACCATGGTTTATTTGCACGGCATCGGCCACTTTCACCCGGAAAACGTCATCTGCAACGCATTTCTCGAAGGCCTCGATATTGGGACCACGGTCGAATGGATTATGGAACGCGTCGGTATCGAAACACGTCGCACGGTTTTGCCGCTTGACTACCTGCGAGAGACGAAAAACGCCGATCCGCGGGAAACGGACAAAGTCCGTCTTTATACGGACGCTCAGATGGGAGGCCGCGCGGCCCTGATGGCGCTTCAGCGCGCGGGCCTGAAAGCGGAAGACATCGGGATGGTGATTTCCGGCAGTTCCCTGCCGCAGTTCTTGACGCCTTGCGAAGCCTCCACGGTCGCAAGCGAGCTGGGAATCGACGTCCCCTGTTTCGACATCAACTCCGCCTGCGGCACCTATGGCGTCCAGATGCGTTATTTGGATTCCGTCAAACCCGAAAAGCTCCCGCCTTTCATTCTGGTCACCAACATTGAAGCGGCGACCACAACGATCGACTACTCCGACCGTCGCACCGCCGTGTTGTTCGGCGACTGCGCCACAGCTTCGATCTTGTCCACCACCGTTCCCTCCAACAAGTTTTTCTCGGATTGCGATATGGCCTCCAAACCCACTTTGTGGGACAAGGCGGTGGTCCCGCGCTGGGGCTACTTCCATCAGGACGGCAACGCCGTCCAGGGCTTCGCCATCCGCAAAACCACCGACGGCTTGCGCAACATGCTGGCCTTGATCCCCGATGTGGACATGCGTCGCGTTTTTTTCATCGGCCATCAGGCGAACTTAGGTGTCTTACAAACCTCCGCGGAACGCGCCAAAATCATCCCGGAAAATCACTGGTACAACGTCCATTTGTTCGGCAACGTCGGTTGCGCGGGCGGCCCTTCGGTCTTAAGCCAGCACTGGGATGATTTGAAATCCGGGGACTTCGTCGCCCTATCGTTGGTCGGCGCGGGCCTCACCTGGACGCAGATGCTGCTCACCATCGAGTAGTCATCCGATCGGCCAGCCCGGTTTCTTCTTCTTCGTTCCGAACCACTTGAGCGTCGTGTAGAACATATCCCAATGGCGAAGGCCGGTTTTGAGGCGCGGCATTTTGCTCTGGGCCGTCACGCCCGACAGCAGGTCGTCGAACTGACCGAACGTCAGCGTCCGCATCTTGCGGATCGCCACTTGTTCCAGGGCCTTTCTTTCGCGCAGATATTTTTTCAATGTCTTTTCATATTCAGCCACGCCTTTTGCGCCGTCGGCGATCGCGTCCACCGCCAGAACACCGCTTAGAGAAGCCAGATCGATCCCCCCGCCGTGGAGCGCGGAGGTCAGGCCCGCCGCGTCACCGACCAGCAGAATATTGTCATAAACCAGACGCGACAGCATGTTGGAGGTGGCAATGCCGCCGCCTTTCCCCAAAATTTGGGCGTCTTTCAACCCTTCAGACATCATCACCGTCGCAAGCCTCTTTTTTAAATCCGGCCCCTCTTTGCTCAACGTGTCTCTGACCGTGCAAACGACACCGACATTGGCCGTCCGCTCATCTTTGGGGAACACCCAGGAATAGGCGGGCTGGTGCGATGCAGGAATATCCTCGAAAAAGGCGAACTTGATCCGCGGCATCAGGGCTCGAAAATCGCTTCTGACGACGAACTGATAGGCCAGCAGATACTCCCGGAAATAGTCGGCGGTGAAAGCATGCAGGCGGGACGTCACGGACGGCGCGCCGCTGGCATCCAAAATCCAGTCGTATTCTTTCTGCATACGCCTCAACCGGCCGGGCGTGACTTTCGAATGCTCGAAAATCTCAACCCCGAGCGCCCGGGCCTCGGCCGCCAGATTTTTCTGCCAGGTCCTCCGATCCATCATCCACAGGGGTCGATATCGCCCAAGCGGAAACGTGTAAGGGCGACGTCCCTGCAAGACGACTTCATCCACCGGTCTCAGCAGTCCTTTCCCCGGACGGTTAAGAATTTTGAGCGAATCGAAAATGCATTCGCCGCAAACAATCCCCTCTCCGACTTTTCTTTTTTCGAACAATTCCGCCTTCATATTTTTTCGCGCGGCGGAAAGCGCCGCGTATAGGCCGCCGGGGCCCGCTCCCAGAATGGCGATTTTCATGATCTCATGTCCTTATGTCCGGTGGTCATTCCCATAGCGATAGGCCTTTTGGGGGATGCAGATTCGCCGCTACCTTTCGTTGAGGCAAGCGTCCGCCCGGCGGGCCTCCTCGATGAGTCTCCGAACTTTTTTCAAATCCTTTTTAAAACGGATCGGACAACCGTTTCGATCCTGCGCGTTGGTTTTCGTGCAGCTGTCCACGCCGGCCGGTCTCAGCCGCGTGATCGCCTCAAAAACATTCGAATCCGAAATGCCGCCGGCCAGAATCACCGGAATCGGACTCGTGGAAATCACGGCTTGGGCCATCTCCCAATCGCAAATCGTCCCTGTAATGCCCACATACCCCGCCACCGGCTGATCCACCCCGTCGAGAAGCGTATCGATCAAAAAGAAATCGGAAACCGGCGCGAAGAGCTTGGCCAACTCGAGGATGTTCTGACGCACCGCTTCCGGACGGGGCGAACCCGGCTGCGGGATCGAAAGCGACCGCATGATATCGATTTGCGGAAATCGATCTTTCAGATCGATCTGCAGCGTCAATAGCGCGTCATACTCCCGTACGACGGATGACGGCCCTCCTGGCTGCGGCCAAAGCGTGTCGCAGAGGTGCACAAAATCCGGCCGGTAGTAGTCGAGCGCCTTAAAAATCTTGACAGGATCTTTGGTCAGCGGAATCAGGCCGCTTCGCCGCCCGCCCGATTGAACAACGCGAACGGTTTTTTGAATGGCCGGCTGCTTCCAGCGATCTTCAGAGACCAAAACGGATCCGATATGATCCACCCCCAACTCGACGAGCGCTTCAGCCTCTTTCGGTTTTTGCACCTCATAAATTTGGATGAACGTTTTCTTCATCCGTGTTACATAGCATGCGTTCCGCCTTCGATCAAGCCGAGTTGATTTTGAAAAAGCCGCTTGATTTTATCCCCGATAACCTCAATAATGGGCGCACCGTGTTCAAAAAAAAACGAGGTGACCTATGACGTCATTGGCCAGAATGAAAGACATTTACACTCGCAGAGGCGACCACGCCCGAAAACTTCATGACGAAGGCCGGAAAGTCATCGGCTATTTTTGCTGTTTCGTCCCCGACGAAATCATCGCGGCGCTCGACATGGTCCCCTTCCGCATCCAAGGCAGTCAGACGGATCCCATCGACGAAGCGGACGCGCTTCTGGAGCCGATGGCCTGTCCGTTCGCGCGCAGCGCTTTCAACATGGCCCTCAAAGGCCGATATGATTTCCTTGACGGCTTCGTCGCCCCACACAGCTGTGACACGATCGAAAAAATGTACGCCATTTGGAAGGCCAACAAACCCTCACCCTTCAATCACTTTCTCAACGTCCCGCACATGATGGGGCCGTCGTCGAATCAGTTTTACAAAAAGGAACTGCTCTATTTCGTCTCACGCCTGGAAGAATTCTCCGGCCGTAAACTGGAGACGACGAAACTTCGGGAAGCCATCCGACTCTACAATCGACGTCGCGCGCTCTTGCGGGAGCTCTATGAGCTGCGCAAGGAGAATCCGCCCCGCGTCGCGGGGACGGAGATCACCCAGTTGCTGGTCGCGGGCATGGGCATACCGGCATCCGAACACATCGAGCTGATTGAAGGTCTGATCGACGATGTCAAAAAACGTCCGACGGCGAAAGCGGACGGCCTGCCCCGTATCTTTTTGTGGGGCAATGAAATCGACGACATCTCCTTCATTCAGCTGGTCGAAGACTGCGGCGCGCATGTCGTCATGGACGATCTATGCACCGGAACACGTTTTTTCTGGCAGGACGTGCCCGAAACCGACGATCCTTTCGACGGTTTGGTCCAGCGTTATCTCGGCACGCACTGCCCGCGGACCCTTAAACCTCAGGCCGGAGACCGCGCTGAAGATTTGGCCTGCCGATTCGGTCATATCAAACAATTCATCGATGCCTGGAGCGCGGACGGCGCCATTTTCTATATCGTCCGTTACTGCGACACCTGTGAACTGGAAGGGCCGGATTTGAAGGAATATCTCCATCGTTTCAAACTGCCGGTGCTCATGATCGAAGACGACTATTCAACGTCAACGATCGGGCAATTGAGAACCCGCGTTCAGGCGTTTTTAGAGATGATCATGTAGGAGGGCAAGATGGAACAAACCGCACAAACCAAAACCACCGCCGTTAAGGGAACCGACACCGCGCGCGAAGTCCGTGCCTTGGTCAAAAACATTTATCAAAGCGCCCACGCGGCCAAGTCGACGGGCCGAAAAGTGGCTTACACCATGGTCGCTTCGCACTACGACGAAATTCTCCGGGCGATGGATATCGTGCCCCTGCCCACCGAAAACTATGCGGGGCTCTGCGCCGCCAAACGCGACATGGACCGCTTTTTGTTGAGGGCCGAAGCCGACGGTTACTCGCAGGTGCTTTGCAGCTACGCCCGCATCGGTCTGGGCTTCGACAGCCTGCGGAAGGAGCTGGGGCGCATTCCCGATCAAAGCCCGGACGGCGGCATGCCGCTTCCGGATATGATGCTGGGCAGTTCGGCGATCTGCGATCCGCGCTTCAAGTGGTATCAGGCGACTTCACGCTACCTCGACGTGCCGACCTTCGCCATCGACGTCGTCGTCCCCCCTCCTCAGGCGGACTTAAACGACGTGCGAGACCACTATATCCGCTATCAGCGCGACCAACTGGCCGGCTTGATCGAATTTCTGGAAAAACAAACCGGCAAGAAAATGGATCAAGACCGCCTTTGGGAAACCATCCGGCTCGGGGACAAGGCCTGGCAGCTTTGGTACGATATCGACCGTCTGCGTGTGGCGATCCCCT
>CAZPTW010000030.1:0-9500 GCA_964589235.1 uncultured Smithella sp.
CGGATCGGTCGATGGTTGTAACCGACCCGCTTGCCCAAAAGAAGCGCCAAAACCAGCGCGGAAATTCCAGAGCTCACATGCACGACGATGCCGCCGGCGAAGTCCAAGCCTCCTAAAGATTTCAGCCAACCGCCGTTACCCCACACCCAATGGGCCAGCGGATCGTAGACCAGCGTGGCCCAAAGGACCGTGAAGATCAAAAACGCCGAAAATTTCACCCGTTCCGCGTACGCGCCGATGATCAACGCCGGCGTGATGATGGCAAACATCGCTTGGAAAATCATGAAAACCGTATGAGGAATGGTCGCCGCATAATCTTTATTGGGCAGCGCGCCGACCCCTGAAAGTCCTGCCCAATCGAGTTTGCCGATGATGCCGGAAAAATCCGGCCCGAAGGCGAGCGAGTATCCGAAAAGCACCCACTGAAGTGAAATGACGCAAACAATGATGAAGCATTGCATCAAAATTGAAAGAACATTCTTCCGGCGGACCAGCCCGCCGTAGAAAAACGCCAGCCCCGGCATCGTCATAAGCAAGACCAGGGCGCTGGCCACCAAAACCCACGCTGTATCCCCTGAATTCATCATCCTGTCCTCCTTCAAAAAATTTTACCAAGTTGCATGTTTCGGTTGATGCGACAACGTGAAGGAGGCTTCCGGAGTCGTATGATATATACGTTGATCAAGCCCAAAACGCCGTCGCCATGTTTCCGAAATCTGCGGCTTCGTACTTTCGTCTTTCTTCAGGGCAAAGAGAGTGCCACAACTTCAAAAGATTCATAAATAATTGAAATTAAAATTAAATAAACGATATATTGCTCTATTAAAAAGGAACAATTTTGTATCAACTTCAAAGAGCGCACACTAAATTGTGAATCCATTTCGACGGAGAGGACAGAAGGGGCGTTCAGAAGGTTGTCACCCGGTTTGAAAAAAAATCCCACATTCGACGCTCGTTTCCAGCGGAGTCGACGATGACTTGGCTTGCCCCGCATGCGGCGCGTGAAAGGAAGCATCTTCCATTGCCTTTCAAAATCGTCCGTCGATTTTCCACATCGTTTTGTTTCCACGATGCGCTCATCCCCGTTTGGTCCCTTGACGGCTGACTCTTTTTGTATCTCCAGAGGCTCTAGGACCACCCGGAGCGAAACACGGGCAAGACGCGGAGATTGATTTCAATGACGCCTATGGACTTTCATCGTCAAAAATAATCTTCGGAGGCGATTCATTCAAAGGAAGCCTGATCGGACAAGTCCTCTCAACCAACCGAGAAAGGATGATCCCCCTCCATACGGCCAAAGAGGCGTTGCCGAAGGAAAGATTCACAAGACGGATGAGCTTGACTGCAAGGTCTCCATGGTCAGCCGTTCCCAAGGCAGCTGGATTTTAGCCATTGCCGCTCTTTACGGGAATCCGTTCGACGGACACAGGCTGAAAGATATTTTACAACAGGTAAAGAAACCCACCGGCGCAAAGCCTCCGCACGCTTAGTGCGGCAAACGTGATCGAACGGAATCATCTTCAGGGGAAAGACGGCGATCGGATGAATGCGATTCTGTCCGGTTTACATTTTAACCTGAGGACATTCAAACGACCTTTCTTTTTGTCCATTTTCCAATGGCACTTCCATAGAAATCTTGGCCGGGATGCCGGATGGATCGATCCGGCGATGAGCGATGATCATGTTAACGGGATTGCCAGTCATGCTTTTTTAGAAAAAAGGGGATTCCTTCAGAGGCGGCTTGATGATGGGAGATTGGATAGATTTGAGCTTTCGCAGCTCCCCGGCCAGCCTTCAAAACGGAAGAATACGACGTGATTCCCTGTCAGGCCATCTTGAGCCGTCCCATCTTCATTTGGCTTTATCGTCCGTTTATGTTATAAAATTTAAACTTTCGCGCAAGGAGACGTCATTATGATCTACAATGAAGAATTCGAAACATTGCCCCGGGAGGCCCTTGAAGCCCTGCAACTCAAACGGTTGCAACAGGTGGTCTCACGCGTCTACCACACCGTGGGTTTTTATAAAAAATCATTCGATCAGGCTGGAGTTCAGCCGGAAAATCTCAAAACGCTAAACGATCTCAAACGGTTTCCTTTCACCACCAAGCAAGACCTGCGGGATAATTACCCCTTCGGGCTTTTTGCCGCCCCGATGAGCAGTGTGGTTCGGCTGCACGCCTCGTCAGGAACCACCGGCGCATCGACAGTCGTGGGCTACACCAAACGGGATATCGAAACCTGGTCGGATTTGATGGGCCGTTGTTTCGTCGCGGCGGGACTGACAAAAAACGACATCATTCATAACGCGTACGGTTACGGCCTCTTCACCGGGGGGTTAGGGGCGCACTACGGTGCCGAAAGAATCGGCGCCAGCGTCATACCCATGTCCGGAGGAAACACCAAACGACAAATCACCATCCTGCAGGATTTTCGACCCACGGCGATCTGCTGTACACCGTCTTACGCCTTGAATCTCGCGGAACAAGGCAAGCTCATGGGGGTAGAGATGCGTTCACTCGCGCTGCGCGTGGGCATCTTCGGGGCGGAGCCCTGGAGCGAAAACATGCGCCAGGAAATCGAAAAGGCCATGGGACTGACAGCGTTCAACATTTATGGTCTTTCCGAAATCATGGGACCCGGCGTCGCCATGGAATGCTCTGAGGCGCGCGACGGCATGCATATTTTTGAAGATCACTTTCTGGTGGAAACGATCGATCCTCAAACCTGTGAGGTTTTGCCCCCCGGAGAAGAAGGCGAAATTGTTTTCACCACCTTGACCAAAGAGGCGTTCCCGCTCATCCGCTACAGAACCCGCGACATCGCAAGGCTCAATCCTTCTCCGTGTCGCTGCGGCCGTACGCATATCCGGATGGGACGCGTGATGGGGCGTAGCGACGATATGCTCATCATCCGCGGCGTCAACGTCTTCCCCTCTCAGATTGAGGCCGTGTTGGTGGGCATCGAAGGACTGGAACCGCACTACCAACTCATCGTCGACCGGGAAGGGACCCTCGATACCTTGGAAGTGCAAGTGGAGCTCTCTGAAAAACAGGCGGCCGATTTCGACGAGGTCAAGGTTTTGCAAAAACTGGAAAGTCGGCTCAAAAAAGACATGAAAGACTACCTCGGTATCACCGCCAAAGTCAAGCTGGTCGAACCGAAGACCCTTCAGCGATCAGAGGGGAAGGCCAATCGGGTCATCGACAGGAGAAAACTCTAAATCAGGCTTACCGATCGTCGCCCGAGACATCGAGATCAGGCATAAGAAAAGCGGCCATCCTCACACAGCCGCTTTTTTTCTGCTCCTTTCAGGTCTGAGAGTCCTGCAAGGACGGCTGGTTTTGCTGGAATCGCTCGATGAGATCTCGGATGGCGCGGGCGTCGGCTTTGCGATGCCCATGGCTGACGATGGGATGGCTCCCACCTGTGGAATCAATCCGGATATCCGACCAGATCAACCCTGTTTCAATATGGACCGAAGCCACTTTCGCCATCGGAATGGATTCTTCATTGGAACCGATGAGCTTTGGCTTGATTCGCGTCACCCGGTTTGGACTGATTTCAAGGCGAACCGGAAAAAACCGGTTACCCGACGTCCAACGGCTGGCGGTAAAAACAAATTTTTCATCCGTCATAATAGCTCCCATGCCGACGACAACGATGCGGCAAGCCGTCGTCCAAACGTTCGGGCGAAGTATAGGCGCAAGACTTCAGGCATGTCAAGGACCGGTGAACCTCCTTTCCCCAAAAGCGGGGGGAAAGCGCGCGATGACGAAAGCCGTCACGTTTTTTCGTGGATTGGACAGGCGTAGCGGATCAAACATGCGTCCGCCGGTCGAGTTCCCTGCGCAGGGCCATTCCGAGCGTTTCCAGCACATAGGGTTTTTTGACGTAGGCGCCGGCCCCCAGACGTTGCGCCTCCCGGACCCGCTCCGTTTCCGAAAATCCACTGACGAGAATCGCTTTTTGACGGGGATGGATCTTGAGAATCTCTTGATAGGTTTCCAAGCCGTCCATCCCCGGCGTCATGATCATGTCCAGCACCAGGATATCGCAGGCATTGTCCTTTACATATCGGATCGCCTCCTCCCCGCTTGCCGCCGTGGAGACCTTGTATCCGAGCTTGGTCAAAAGACCGCAAGCGACGTCCCGCTGTTCGGCCACATCGTCCACCACCAATACCGATTCACCTCGTCCCTGATATTCCTCCGGTAAAACCTTGCGGGTGGCCATCGCCGGTTCATCGCGCGTCACCGGAAAATAAAGCGTAAACGTGGTGCCGACCCCCATGGTGGAACGCACATCGATATATCCGGCGTGATCTTTCACCGTTCCCCAGACGATGGACAGCCCCAAACCCGTTCCGCTTCTGCCCATGACCTTTTTGGTGTAAAAGGGCTCGAAAATCTTATCTTTTTCTTCGGCGGAAATCCCCACGCCCGTATCCGACACCTCCAAGACAGCATAATCCCCTTCCCGGACTTCGTCGTAACCCATAATGGTTCTGTCCAGATATCGATTGAAGGTTTTGATGACGACGTCACCCGCTCCGCTGATCGCCTCGGCTGCGTTGGAAACGAGGTTCATGAGCGTTTTTTCCAGATGGACGACGGAACCTCTGATGTTGAGCAACCCGTCTTGACATTCCGATTTGAAAGTCACCTGGGGATGGTGGCCCTTGATTTTCTCAAACATCGGGCTTCTGAGAAACCCCGCCACCACTTCGTTGAGATTGACCACATGGGAAACGGTAACGCCCCGCCTCGCCAACGTCAAAAGATCCTGAATAATCGCCGCGCCTTTTTCCGTCGATTGCAAAATCTTTTCGGCGTAGTTTTTGGCTTTTTGTTCCCCGGGCGTTTCCATCATCAAGAGTTCCGCATAACCGGTGAGGGCTCCCAGGACATTGTTCAAATCATGGGCGACGCCGCCGGCCAGCTGCCCGAGTGCTTCCATTTTTTCCGCACGGTTCAACCGTTCTTCGAGGTTTCTTTTCTCCTCTTCGACCTTGCGGCGCTTCGTGATATCGGTCACCAAATTCAGCGTGGCGGGTCGTCCTTCCCAATCGATCTGCACCGAGCTGATTTCAATCCACGCCACCTGACCGCTTTTAAGAATCACCCGGTAGGTATGCCGTGTGGGGTTGGGATCCCCTTTGATCTTTTGCAAGTAGCGTTCGATCACCACATGGCGGTCTTCCGGATAAATCAATTCAAAAATGGGGATCGACATCAGCTCTTCCTGCGAATAGCCGAAGGACTGAACGGCGATGTGGTTGGCAAACTTGACCATGCCGTCTTGAATGACAAGAATCGCCTCATCGGCGTTTTCCACCAGTGACCGGTATCGTTCCTCGCTTCGTTTGAGCGCGACCTCGACCTCCAAGCGATCGGCCAGTTGTTGATTGGCCATGCGCAGCGCTTTTTCGCGCTCCCGCAGCGCGAGATTCAAGGCGGTCGCCACCACGACGAGCGCAAAAACCAGGTTGGTGAGGTTCCCCCAGGGGGTGTGCACAAAATAGCGCTCGGGAAGCCGGCCTGTAACGGACATGACAGCCAGCGCGAATCCGAAGGCGACGCTCGCTCCCGCCGCCCAAAGCGTCGCCTTTTCTCCCAAAAGCAGGCCGGCGATCACCGTAAAAGAGACAAAAAAAATGAGATTATTGCTTTCCAGCCCCCCACCGAGAACGATATTGACGGCGAAAATCAGCCAAACCGAACACACCGTAATCAGACTGGACAAGCGTATCCGCCCCTGCCGGATGAACAGCTTGGCCGTCACGATCGAAAGCGCCAGCGCGGCCACCATCAACAAACTGCCCAATTTTCTATGGTAAAAGAAAATCGTCGCGATCAACCCAAAACCGCTCAGGATGGAAAAAACCACCAGAATGCGATTCAAGACCCGGTCCATCTTGACAGGGATCGCACGCTGAACGACTCTCTCACTTTTTGTCAGCCCTCTTTTTTGACCGGATGATCCCGGCATCCTGCGCGCCTCGCTTACGGAATGGTCAGAGGGAGGTTTTTTAAAACCGCGAAAATCAAACAGCTTCAGAGGTCCTCTGACTATTTCATACTGAACACACCGCCCCTTGTCAAACGGTAATTGCCGGCGGGGTCGACCGGTAGAGTCTTTGCGCGTCGATGTAATGGATCACGGCATCGGGGGTAAGGTATCGGATGGATTTCTCCGCGCCGACGGCGGCGCGGATGGCGGAGGCCGAGATGTCCAGAAAGGTGATGCGTCGGAAGTACAGGCAGGTTCCGTGGGTGCTGACCAAGCGGTCATGGAGGTCATCTCTTTGGTATGACGCCGCGATCTCGGGCGGTAAAATTCGGTCAAGCCCCCGATGATCATAGCCGGGCCGGGTCATGACGGCGAAGTGGCAAAGCGAAAGAAGCGTCTCCCAGTCACGCCACGTGGTGATCAAATCAAAGGCGTCCTGGCCGGTGATGAAGAAGAGATCGTCGGGACGATGTCTTGTCTTCAGGAAATGACGGACCGTCTCGATGGAATAGGACTTGCCGTCCCGCCGACCTTCCACGTCGGAGACCCCAAACCGGGGATTGTCCCGAACGGCCAATTCCACCATTCTCACCCGGTGAACAAACGGCGTGATGGCGACGTCCGTTTTGTGGGGCGGCGACGCGGCCGGAATAAAAACGATTCGTTCCAGTTGAAGAATATCCGCAATTTCCAACGCGGCGCGCAAATGGCCGAAATGAATCGGGTCAAATGTCCCGCCGAAAAGCCCAACCTTCATCCGCGAACCTGGCCGTCGCCGAAAATGACGAACTTGGTGGTGGTCAACTCCTCGAGCCCCATCGGCCCAAAGGCGTGCAGCTTCGTGGTCGAAATACCGATTTCCGCACCAAGCCCCAGCTCGAAGCCGTCGGAAAAACGGGTCGAGGCGTTGACCAAAACGGTCGAGGAATTGACCTCGTTTAAAAACCGCTGGGCGTGACTGTAATCTTTGGTGAGAATCGATTCCGTATGCAGCGAACCGTATTTTTCAATATGGGCGATCGCCTCGTCCAGCGAGGAGACGATCTTGACTGACAAAATCAAGTCCAAATACTCGGCATACCAGTCGTCTTCGGAAGCGGGCTCGACACGCTCGAGAATCGCCCGGGTCTTTTCGCATCCGCGCAGCGTCACGCCGGCGCGTTGCATCTTTTCGGCGACTTTGGGCAAAAAGGTCGGAGCGATATCGGCATGCACCAGCATCGTCTCCATGGCGTTGCAGACGCCGGGGCGCTGGACTTTGGCGTTGAAACAAACGTTGACAGCCATCTCCAGGTCCGCCGAGGCGTCCACAAAAATGTGGCAGACCCCCTTGTAGTGTTTGATCACCGGAATGCGCGACTGGGCGACGACCGCGCGGATGAGTTCCTCGCCGCCGCGCGGAATGATGAGGTCGACCTGCTCATCGAGTTGCAACAGGGTCGAAACCGCTTCGCGGTCGGTAAACGGGATCAGTTGAATGGCCTTGGCCGGCAACGGGCTTTCCCGGAGGACGTCCTGCAAAACGGAGGCGATGGCCAAATTCGAATGGATCGACTCGGACCCGCCGCGTAAAATGACCGCGTTGCCCGATTTCAGACACAAGGCGGAGGCATCCACCGTCACGTTGGGTCGCGATTCGTAGATCATTCCGATCACCCCCAACGGAATGCGCATTCGGCCGACCAGCAAACCGTTGGGTCGCCGCCACATGCCCGTGATGCGGCCGACCGGATCGGGCAAGGCGGCCACTTCACGCAATCCTTTCGCCATCGCGTCGATGCCGGCCTCGGTCAAGGTCAGCCGGTCGATCATGGCGGATGAAAGCCCTTTTTCCCGAGCGTGGGTGACATCGCGTTTGTTTTCGGAGAGAATAAAATCGCGCCGCCAGTGGAGCTCGTCGGCCATCCTCAGCAAAGCGGCGTTTTTAACTTGTTCCGAAAAATGCGACAGACGGCGCGCGGCCGCCTGCGCGTCTTCAGCAATCTTTCGAACAGTGTTGTGAATATCCATAAATTTCCTTTTTTTTACGATTCCGAAAATGGCTTGCAATTTTTGTAATTGTTGATAAAAGCCGCCTCAACTTGATCATGGGTGAAACCGTTTGGATGCAGAATTCATCTTGAATGGTGTCGTTCAAAGCGGTTGAAGTCTATTTACAAGACAACTTCAGGCGTGTCAAGGTTTTTGCCGGGAAGATCCTTATGAGTCGTTTGCGCATAAAAGCCGGGGAAAAAGCATATGCAATGATCAAAGACGGGGGGTTCGATTTTGACGCCGTATCGACGTACTTCGGCGCGGCGGTCGGACCCCGCTGGCTTTTGGCAAGCGGTTTCGATCAAACGCTTTTGGCCGGGGATGTCCTGGGGCGAAAAAAGCCCGCTTATCTCATCGGCGCATCCGCCGGGGCCTGGCGTTTTGCCGCATGGATCCAACCTGAGGCGCTCACGGCATACCGAAAATTTTTGGAGGCCTACATCACGGTCGGGTTTTCCCGTGCGGACACCCCGGCCTCTATCCTGAATAAATTCTCCGTCATCATGAATCAGTACATCGAGGACGACGCCCTGCCTTTTGCGCTCGCCAACAAACGCTTCCGCTTCAGCGTGATCACGGCCCGTGGACGGGGTTGGGTTGCCTCCGAAAGGCATTGGATGCAGAAAAGCGCCCTGGCGCTCGGATACATTCTCAATTTTTTCAGCCGGAACAACCTCTACCGATTGGCCGAGCGCGTGGTTTTCTACAACAGCGCCATCCCCCCCGCCTTTTGTTTCCAGCCCGAGTTCCGGGGGCGGTTTGTCCGTTTAAACGAGGTCAATTTCAAATACGCCGTGATGGCCTCCGGCGCGATTCCGCTCGTGGTGGCAGGCGTGCATCATATTTTCGGCGCGCCGCGGGGGGTTTATCGCGACGGCGGACTGATCGATTACCATCTGTCGCATCAATTCGCGGACAAGGAAGACGAACTGGTGCTGTTTTTTCACCATCAGGAGCGTATCATCCCGGGCTGGTTGGACAAAAACATCAAACGGCGCGTTCCGGACAAAAAAGTCCTGTCCAACGTGGTCATGGTTTTTCCTTCGCAGCATTTCATCGACAGGCTTCCCGATGGAAAAATCCCGGATCGGGATGATTTCCTGACCTATATCGACCATGGCGCTGAACGCATCGCCCGATGGAAAAAAGTCGTGGACCTCTCCGCGCCGCTGGGCGAAGATTTTCTGGATTTGGTGGAGAGTGGACGGATTCGCGAGATCGTCGAAAAGATGTAAGGGGGAATTTTGACCTTTTTTTCGCAGACATCGGACCGAAGAGGCAAACGGCGGAAAGCCATCCTGTTGCGTGGTCCGGCCCGCCGTATGACCCTGACGGGTGTTTTGTCATGATCATCCAAGAACTTTTGGACATTTACACCGCCTGCACCCTTTGCCCGCGCGCCTGCAACGTCAATCGCGTCCAAGGAGAGTTGGGCTATTGCCGATTGCCGGCGGA
>CAZPTW010000030.1:9510-13244 GCA_964589235.1 uncultured Smithella sp.
CGCTTCCTCATCCCGGCGAGGAGCCACCGCTGTCTGGAACCGCCGGGGCGGGAACCCTGTTTTTTTCCTCTTGCAATTTGAAATGTCTCTACTGCCAGAATCATCAAATCTCACACCATTCGCGCGGTCGGAGATTGACCGTAGTGGAACTGGCCGGTGAAATGCTTTCCTTACAGAAAAAAGGCTGTCACAACGTCGAGGCGGTCACACCGACCCCCCAGGCCCCGCTGATTTTCGAAGCGCTGCAACTGGCCCGCGCACAGGGATTGACCGTACCGTTCGTTTATAACTGCGGAGGATATGAAAACCCCGATTGGATCCGCCTGTTCGACGGGATGGTGGACATTTATCTACCCGATTTTAAATACGGCCGGGAAGAAGAGGCCGTTGGCTATTCCGATGCCCCGGGCTACGTCCACGCCTGCATCGCCTCCATTCAAGAAATGGTCCGTCAGGTCGGCTGCGACTTGATCGTGGAGGACGATATCGCGTCGCAAGGCGTGATTATCCGACACCTCGTCCTGCCCGGACATTTGGACAATTCCAAAGAGGTGCTGCGGCTCATAAAAAGCGAAATCTCCAGCGTCGTCCCGCTAAGTCTGATGGCTCAATATACCCCCATCCCCGGTGTTCAAGTCCATCCGACGCTCAGCCGGAGAATCACGCGTCGGGAATACGAAGAAATCATCGATTTCGCCATGAAATTGGATTTTGAAAACCTCTTCATCCAAGAGGTCAGCGACGAACATTTATCGCCAGATTTTGATGACGACCACCCTTTTGGCAGACGGTCTGTCTGAGGCAGGCGGCAACACACCCGATGGAGGCGCGGCAGGAGGGTTGGATACTGCGTCGCGTCAAAAATTCAAGGCATCTTGAAAACGCTGACACCGGCGGGCGGATGAAACTGGAAGAGCTTGGAGGAAAGCCCTGTGTTGACCTTCAGGCCTGTAAACTTGAGAACCGTGGTATTGCCCATCGCGTCATCGAAACTGACTTGCAGAATCGAATAATCCTTTTTTTCCACCGTCATTTGCAAATACCGGTAGGACGCGCTTTTTTCACGTGGAAATAACCGCAAAAGATAGTTGCCGTTTTTGTCCACGGCCTCGGGCGTGGCATATTTTATTTCAAAGTCGTCTTTCAACTTGCCGATGCCGGATAGGAATTTCATCAGCGCTTCGGATTTGAACATTTGATCCGCTTCACGCGTATAGACGGTTTTCTCTTGGGGCAGGTACAGCCAGGCTTTTCCGGCATTGACGATCAATTTTTTCGCTTTTGGTTTTTTATAATCCCACAACAGTTGCTTGGGGCTCCTGAAATAGACCGTCCCTTCCTCCACATCCGTTTTTCGGATGGATTGAATCGTGGTTTCCTGAACGAACCCCGCCTGCAAATCCCTGGTCTGCTCGTAAATGGATTGCAAACGATGAACCGTTTCGTCAATCGGCGGAAGTTCAGGAGAGGCATTCCCCAAGGCCACCCCCCCGACGGTTGTCATACAAAAAAATGCAAAGGCCAACATTAAAACGAACGATTTAGTTTCATTGAGATTTATTTTTAGCATCGACGACACCAAAAAATTTTCGAAAATCAGGCCATGACTGGCATATTTTTTTAATAGGCCGTGAATATCTCGATCGCCAGACCTGCATAAGTAGCGATGATCAAAGACCATATATACAAGTATTCGATATTATTGACATATATTCTTGCTCAAACCTTGTGCAAAGCGGTCCAAAAGCCTATCTGTTGCACGTTTAGTAAAGCTGTCCACATGGTTATCAACAGTCTTTTCAACAGTTTTGTGGACTGATTCGTTAAGTCTTTGAAAAAAATATCCGATTTATCTTTTTCCCCGAAAACATCCGTCACGCAATCTGCATGCGCCAACCAAACGGATCCTCTTTCAATCCATATTGAATCTGAAGAATTTCATTGAACAGTCTTTCGGCCAGCGGACCGGTTTTGCCTCCGTTGATGATGTATTCTTTCTGACGATAATAAAACTGGCCAACCGGCGAAATAATGGCGGCCGTTCCCGATGCAAACGATTCTTTGAGCGTTCCCGCCTGATGGGCCTCGATCACCTCGTCGATGGAAAGCGGCCGCTCCTCCACTTTCATTCCAAGATGCAAGGCGAGTTGAATCACGGAATGGCGCGTTACACCCGGCAGGATGGTCCCTCCCAGAGGCGGCGTGATCAGCGTGTCGCCGATGTAGAAGAAGATATTGCTCGTCCCCACTTCCTCCACGTATTTCTTCTCGCGCGCGTCAAGCCATAAAACTTGCGTGTACCCCATGTTGGTGGCAATCCGACTGGCGTAAAGACTCGCGGCATAATTCCCGGCGGCTTTGATGGCGCCCGTTCCGCCGGGTGCCGCTCTCACGTATTCTTCCGAAACATAAATTTTCGTTGGAGAAAAGCCATGAGCGTAATAAGCCCCTACCGGTCCTGCAATGATGAAAAAGAGATACTCACTGGAAGGATGCACCCCCAGCGCGGCTTCCGTGGCAATCAACGTCGGACGAATGTACAACGATGACCCCGTTTCACGGGGGATCCACCCCTTCTCCAACAAAACCAATTTCTTGAGCGCGTCCAAAAACACATCCTCGTCAATTTGCGCCATACACAAACGTTCGGCCGAGGCGTTCATTCTGCGAATGTTTTCCATGGGACGAAAAAGATAGACTTCATCATTCCTGCCCCGGTACGCTTTTAGACCTTCGAATATTTCCTGTCCGTAATGCAGACACATCGCCGTCGGATCGAGCTGAAGCAGATGGTACGGTTCGATGACGGCATCATACCAGCCCGTTCCTTCCTTGTACTTCATGGAAAACATATGGTCGGTAAAATGCCTGCCGAATCCCAGACTTTTTGGATCCGGTTTCGGCTTCAAATATTCCGGAAGCGCTTCGGTAATTTTGATCTCCATAAAAAAACCTCGTTCGACAATAGAAATCGGCCGATAACAGTCGTCGCTCTCCCATAGCACTAAACGATGCTCCGATCAAGACTTCGATACTGAATCGCCTCGGCGACATGTGCGGCCTGGATGTGTTCTTCGCCATCCAGATCGGCGATCGTTCGGGACACTTTGAGAACACGGTTCATGGCCCGGGCGGAAAACCCGAGCTTTTCGACGGCCATCTCCATCATTTCATGCGATGCCTCATCGATCTCGCAATACGTCCGGATTTGCTTTTCAGTCATCCGCGCGTTGGTGACCACCCCTGAATCACCAAAACGTTTTTTTTGAATCTCACGCGCTTGATCGACACGCCTTTTCACCTGGGCGGAGGTTTCACCGCTTTCGGAAGAACGCGTCAACGCGCGGTATTTCATGGACGGCACTTCGATATGCATGTCGATGCGATCCAACAGAGGCCCGGATATTTTTGCTTGATACTGGCGGATTTGCTGCGGCAAACAACGACAAGTCCTGTACCGATCGCCGAAGTAGCCGCACGGACAAGGGTTCATCGCAGCCACCAACATAAACCGAGCCGGAAACCCCGCCGTCACGGACGACCTCGTGATCGTGATGGCACCTTCTTCCAGCGGTTGGCGCAGAGACTCCAGGGCATTTCGCTTGAATTCCGGCAGTTCATCCAAGAAAAGCACCCCCAAATGCGCCAGAGAGATCTCTCCGGGATGCGGCATTTGACCGCCGCCGACCAAACCCACATCGGAAATCGTGTGATGGGGGGCACGAAAAGGGCGC
>CAZPTW010000031.1:0-13219 GCA_964589235.1 uncultured Smithella sp.
CTTTTCCCGACGAAAACCAGAGCCGATGGCGGCCGCCCCCTCTACGAGGGGGCGGCCGTTTTTTTATGATGTCTCAGGGATGTTTTCCCTTTACACATGAGGGAAAAATTTGTAGGTAAGTGCCAAAGAAAAAGGGGAAAAAACGCATGAAACAAAGACGGATAAAGACCCTTGCCCTTGAGGGGGTGCTGATCGGTGTATTTGCTTTTTTGATTTGCACTCTTCCGGCGCGAGGGGCGCAGTCGGCAGCCGATGGTTTCTCGGCCGCGACAGCCGCGGCCATTAAGTTGGTTCAATTCGGAGCGGACGCGAAAATGCCTTTTGATTTGCAGTCAGCGGGTGTGGTGGTGGATTATGTGTTGAGCGCCAAAAACTCCAAAGAAGCAGCCTTGCCATCGCTGAACAAAATGCCGGGCGCCTATTATGAATTCGATACGCGAATCGGTTTCGCCAGTTTCATGCAGTACGCCTATAATGGTCAAATTCCGGCGGCGCTGACGAGCCCTTCGTCTTTGCGCTTCTCGATTTGGAACGGTCAAGGTGGCAAATATCCGAAACTACCCACCAAATGGGCACCTGTAGAGCCGGAAGGCAAACCCCTGATCATTCGGGGGGTGCAACGCGACGCGATCACCCCGGACCTCAATACCGGCATCTATTATGAATACGATTTGAATCGCGCTTTGATTCATTTCAATCACAAGGGACGCCAGGTGCTCATCACGATTTCCAAGCAGGTCAAGGTCTCGGATGTCGGTAAAAAGGGTGTGATCTTGGGCAACGACGAGGATTGGAATTATTATTACTCAGGGGAGCCGGGATCCACAAGAACAGGTTTGAGTTGGGTGAAATCCTATATTTACGATTATAGTTCGGTGGCTGTCTATATCGAGACGGCAGGAGCGTCCGCCGGGATTCGGGCAGGCATTTTTCAGTGGATTCGGGCCGGTTGGAACGGGATCAATTTTGTGCAAACCGAACATATTATTCGAGGGATTCAACGCTACGCCAAGAACTCAAAAATCATTTTAGAATCGCCGCAACTTCCCGCGCCGGGACACCTTGAGTCAGCGTATCACCGCTTGTCCGCGCTCGCCCAGACGGATCTCTTAGAGAAATATACAGCTCTCCAGCAAGCCAGGCTCGATCATGCCGCTCGGACCGGGAAAGTCCATGCGGGAAGCATCAAGAAAGACACCTTTGCCGGCACGCCCAAAGAGCAAATGGTGGAAGAATTGATGCTGGAATATCTCAAGGTTGCTCTGGGCAAACCTTCCGCCATCGGTAAGCAAGTCGCTTCAGCCGTCAATTGAGTTCACCGGTTGTCATCTGTCGAGACAGTGTCTCATTTCACGATTTGGACCGTTTGATTGGGGCCCGCGTCTCACCGGTTCCTCGAGGTCGATCGACCGCGCCCCTTGACGTCCTTCCTTGAAAAAAATCGCGCCTTGACACATCGTGGCTATTTGGTTATATTGCCAAATAAGAAAGGAGTGTGTCGCCCATGAAAGATGTTTTGAAATCCCGCTATGAAGCGCAGGCGAAGATTTTAAAAGCCATGGCGCATCCCAGCCGTCTTTTGATCATAGAGGAACTGCAAAAAAAGGAGCGATGTGTCAATGAACTGACCGGTATGATCGGGGCCGACACCTCGACGGTTTCCAAACACTTGAGTGTGCTGAAAAACGCCGGACTGGTATCGGATGAAAGAAAAGGGAATTGTATTTATTACGCGCTGCGCTGTCCGTGTATCCTGAACTTCATGGACTGCGTGGAGGAAGTTTTGGCTGTCAAAGCTCAGGACCATCGAAAAATTCTAAAATGCTGCAAAAAATAGGAGGTTCAATATGAAAATCGAAATATTGGGGACCGGGTGTGCCAAATGCCAGAAACTTGAAGACCTGGTCCGGGAAGTTGTCGAGGCGTCCGGCGTTGCGGCCGACATCACCAAGGTCAAAGATATCAAGCGGATCATGACCTACGGCGTCATGACCACGCCGGGACTGGTGGTGGACGGTCAGGTGAAGATCGCCGGTAAACTACCCACTGCTGAGCAGGTCAAAAGCTGGATCAAAGGCTGAAAGGAGAAAAAACTTACCAAACTGCAATCAAGGGGCAAAAGGATGAGCGCAAACAAAAACAGGGGATCGGTTGGATTTATCGGCGGCGGGCGCATTGTCCGCATTATTCTGGATGCGTGGAAAAAAGAGCGTATTTTGCCCCGGGATATTTGGGCAAGCGATGAGAATACGGATGTTTTAAGGGCGCTTCAGGCTGCGCATCCGGGTATTCATGTTACTTCATCAAACAGCGAGGCGGCCGGATGTGATCTCGTGTTTCTGGCCCTGCATCCGCCGGTCATCGGGAGCATTCTAGAGAGCGTCAAATCGGCGTTGAAACCTGACGCCGTCTTGATTTCTCTTGCTCCCAAATGGACCATCGCCAAACTCTCGTCGTCGCTGGGCGGCTTTGAACGAATTGTCCGCATGATTCCCAACGCGCCTTCGGTGATTGGAGAAGGCTATAATCCGGTGGCTTTTGCCCCGGGCGTTACAGGCGACCTGAAAAAAAGCGTTTTACGCTTGTTTGAAATCTTGGGGGACTGTCCGGAGGTGGAAGAACCCAAGCTTGAGGCTTACGCGATTCTTTCGGCCATGGGGCCGACGTATCTCTAGTTCCAGATGCAGAAGCTTCGGGAACTCGGCGTTTCCTTCGGTCTGGATGCAAAGGAAACCGACAAAGCTCTGTATGAAATGATCAAAGTCGCAGCCAAAACAATTTTCAAAAGCGGTCTGTCTTATGCGGATGTCGTCAATCTTGTTCCTGTGAAGCCCCTGGCTGAAGACGAACCCATGATTACCCAGGCCTATGAAACAAAGTTAAGAAGTCTTTATGATAGGTTGAAAAATTAATTATTTAGCGGGACGGTTGTTTTTCCTCTTTGCTTTTAAGTTATTGCGTGTCATTTATTAGGAGGTATCAACATGGTTTATTTTCTTTATCTGATCACAGGTCTTTTGGCCGGGGTGGTGGGCGGTTTGCTGGGTACGGGCGGATGCGCGCTCATTATGCCGGTGATTCGTTTCGGTTTTCATTTTGATCCGGCCATCGCCGTCGGAACGACGCTCACCGCCGTGGTGTTTACGGCGGGTTCAGGTGCTATCCAGCACATGCGCATGAAAAACGTCGATAAGACAACGGCGCTTCAGGTGGGCACAAGCGGCATTGCCGGTGTCATTATCGGTTCCATCATTTTTGGGTACATCAAACCCTATGGTGATGTGATTGATCTCATTATCGGCATTGCCTTCATCATCGTTTCCGTGCGTATGCTCTATGAAGGGCTTCTTGGGAAGACGCCGCCTCCGCCCGCTGGAGCAACCATGCCCGGAACGGCAGCGTCGAAGTCGGTTTTGGGCGTGTCCATCGGGACGCTCACAGGCATCATTGGCTTGGGTGGCGGCTACGCGCTGGTGCCTTCATTTCTGTATTTTCTGCGCGCCCCGATGAGGTTGGCCATCGGAACGTCGATGGCCGCGTTTGTCTGGATGGCCCTTGTGGGCGCGGCTTTTAAAATTTACCAAGGTGTCGTGAATATTCCGGTGGCGGTTACACTGGGCATCGGGGCGTTGGTCGGCGCGATTTTTGGCGCAAAGCTCGTGGCCAAAATCAAGCCGAATATTTTAAAGGCTCTGTTTGGCTTTTTATTCCTTTATGTGTCTCTGAAATACATTCTGTTGTATTTCGGGATTCATATATGACGAAAGAATCAAAATAAATTTTGGGGTGGGTTTCAATGAAGTTGCGTTCAAAATTATCAGGGGGGCTGGTGATCTGGGCGGTTTTTATACTCATCTTTTTTGCGTGTGCCGATGAAAGCGTTTGGGCGCAGGAGAAAACAATCAAAACGGAGACCAAACAAAAAACTTCGGCGGCCAAGCCATCTGTTTTCAAACCGATGGTGACGTTTGTGGAAATCGGCGCCGCCAGGTGTATTCCCTGCAAGGCCATGCAACCCATTATGAAAGAGGTGGCGGAGACGTACAAAGGACAGGTGGTTGTTCTTTTTCACGATGTCTGGACGCAACAGGGGAGGTTGGATGCGGAAAAATACAACATCCGTGTCATTCCCACGCAGGTCTTTCTGGATCAGGACGGCAAGGAATATTTCCGGCATGAGGGGTACTTTCCCAAGGAAGGCGTTGTGGAGGTATTGAAAAAAGGTGGGGTCAAATAAATGCTGGTGGACCTCTTTACGGCTCTGACGGCGGCGCTCACGCAGTCACCGGGGATCGCCGTCGGCGCGGCGTTGCTCTGGGGCATTCTGTCGGTTATTCTGTCTCCGTGCCACATTGCCTGCATTCCGCTGATTGTCGGCTTTATTGACGGCCAGGGGGATATTCGGACAAGCAGGGCCTTTGTTTTG
Source organism: uncultured Smithella sp. (assembly GCA_964589235.1). Lineage (GTDB taxonomy): Bacteria > Desulfobacterota > Syntrophia > Syntrophales > Smithellaceae > UBA8904. The sequence continues at coordinate 4,427 of CAZPTW010000031.1, forward strand.
TCTTTGCTGTTCGGTCTGGGTATTCTTATTACGATCGGTTTGATCGGCCTCATCACAGCGCTGGCGGGACGCATGATGGGGGACATCGGGGGCTACGGAAATTATGTCGTCGCGATGGTCTTTTTCGCCGTCGGTTTGAATCTGCTGGGGATTTTGCCTCTGCCTTTCATGGAAGGCGGGGCGAACCCGAATTATCAGCGAAAAGGGCTTCTGGCGGCGTTTATCCTGGGATTGATCTTCGGCGTGGCGCTCGGGCCCTGCACGTTTGCCTACATGGCGACGATGCTGGGCGTGGTCTTCAGTATGGCGGCCACACAGTTGACACTGGCGATATCGCTTTTGGCGGCGTTTGCCGTCGGTCATTGCGCGGTTTTGGTTTGTGCGGGAACATTTACGGAAGTCGTGCAGCATTACCTGCATTGGAGTGAGAATTCCAAAGGCGCTGTGATCCTCAAAAAGATTTGCGGCGTGCTGGTGATGCTGGGCGGCGTTTATCTGATCGCCCTGAACTGGATTTAAGGAGATTTCATGAAAAAGCGCGTTTTGTTTCTATGCACGGCCAATTCCTGCCGGTCGCAGATGGCCGAAGGAATTGTAAACCATTTTCTGGGTGACCGGCTGGAAGCCTTTTCCGCGGGAACGCAGGCGTCCTTTGTCAATCCTATGGCCATCGAGGTCTTGAAGGAAATCGGCATCGATATCTCCAAGCACCGCTCGAAGAATTTGTCGGAGTTCGACGGGCAGAGCTTTGACTATGTGATTACGCTGTGCGGCGACGCCAACGAAATCTGTCCGCTCTACATCGGTAAAACGAAGAAAACGCACATCGGTTTTGACGACCCGGCCAAAGCCACCGGAAGCCGGGAAGACATTTTACGGGAATTCCGGCGCGTTCGGGATGACATTCGAGAAAAGCTGACGGTTTTTCTGTCCGGTGCGGCCGCGAAGAAATAAGAAAGGAATCGATGGTATTGTGCAGGAGAGGATTCGACAAATCAACATAGACGGTCGGCTCACGGGTGTTGTCGGGCTCGATGAAGCGATAAGCCAGGCTGCAAAATCAGCCGGAAAAGATGAGGATACCATTATCAATGAAATCCTCAATCACCTTGCCCGGAAGAATTATATTCCAGCCAAGCGGATGCCCGCTTACCGCAAGGCGATCATCCGCGAATATAGGGTTTTTCAGGGACAGCCCGTCGAAGAGGAAGAATTGGACGGTTTGCGCGTGGTGATCCTGGGGGCCGGCTGCTTTCAGTGCACGTCGTTGGAAAATCTCGTCCGGAACGTCATGGCCGAAAAGAACCTGTCCGGCGATATTCTTCATATCACCGATCCACGGGAAATCGGGCGATACGGCGTTATGGGGACGCCCGCTTTGGTGATCAACAATAAGGTTGTTTCCGTCGGCGTTGTTCCGGATCAAAAGAAAATACAGGGTTGGCTCGATGACGCCGTGAAAGGCGGCGGCGCGAAATCGTCGGGATAAGCGATCAATCAAAGACGGATCGGAAAGGATGGAATTCATGAAAGAGCAAATTCTTCAGCCCGAACCCAAAAGACTCAATGTCTTTGAACGTTATCTGACTGTCTGGGTTCTGGTGTGCATGGTTGTCGGTGTGGCGTTGGGGAAAGCGCTGCCGGAGATCACCGCATCGCTTAGCGCCATGGAATTTGGCCGGGGATCCCAGGTGAACGTTCCGATTGCCATTCTGATTTGGCTGATGATTTATCCGATGATGCTCAAGATCGATTTTCGATCTCTGGGGGGCATCGCCCGCAAACCCAAAGGACTCCTTGTGACGCTGTTTGTCAACTGGTTGGTGAAGCCTTTCAGCATGGCTTTCCTGGCATGGGTTTTTTTTCAGTTCATCTTTTCCGCCTGGGTTGATCCGGAGACCGCCAAGAGCTACACCGCCGGCCTCATTATTCTGGCGGCGGCGCCCTGTACGGCCATGGTGTTCGTCTGGTCTTATCTGACCGACGGCGATCCCGCCTACACGCTGGTTCAGGTTGCCGTCAATGATCTGATCATGCTCCTGGCTTTTGCGCCGATCGTCATGTTTCTGCTTGGCGTGGCCAACGTGGTTGTCCCCTCCAAGGTGTTGATCACGTCGGTTGTGGTGTTTATCGTAATCCCGCTTGCCGCCGGTTTTGCGACAAGAACCGTGCTCTTGAATCGATATGGGAAACAATGGTTTGAGGAAAAATTTTTGCCCTTGTTTCATCCGGTCACCGTTGTGGCGTTGCTTTTGACGTTGGTTTTGATCTTTGCCTTCCAGGCGGAAAACCTGACCACCCGATGGGTGGCGGTGATTCTCATCGCCATTCCCATCATCATTCAAGTTTATTTCAATTCCGGTCTGACGTACCTCCTCATGCGGTTCTTTAAGGTTCAGCACAACGTGGCTTCTCCCGGCGCTTTGATTGGGGCGAGCAATTTCTTCGAGTTGGCTGTGGCTGTGGCGATCACCCTCTTCGGTCCCGGTTCGGGCGCGGCGCTGGCGTGTGTGGTCGGCGTGCTGGTGGAAGTGCCGGTGATGCTTTCCGTCTGCCATATCTGCAATCGGTCGCGAACCTGGTACGGCAGAGCATGGGCCGGGGCACCCTCGGATCGCTGCGAGGTTTAAAAAAAATCAACGCAATCAAGATGTTTTTGAAGAGGAGGGTTGGATGTCGACCGATAAAATCGTCATATATGGCACACAGACGTGTCCCTTTTGCGTTCAGGCGCGGTTGGCCTACAAGGACAAAGCCATCTTCATCGACGTGGACGAAGATCCGCAAAAACTCGAAGAAATGCTCATGCTTTCAGGCGGGAAAAGGCAGGTGCCGGTGATCGTCGAGGGTGGTAAAATAACCGTCGGCTTCCTGGGGGAGGCATCGCTTCGCGGCGGTATTCCACTTTTTGGAGGGACCTGATCCGTGTGACGGATCTCTCGTGAAGAGATAAATTATAAGGATGGTGATTGCTGATGAAGATTCTCGAAATGATCAGGAAGTCTCGCCGTGCCGGTACGATTCTCCTGGCTGCGGTCGGCATCGGGATTATGGCCTATTACGACTACTGCGATACGACATGCAGTTATCTAAAAGGGGATATTTTCGGCATCGATCTCAAATGGGTCGGCATATCGTATATGGCGGCGGTCATTGTTCTTTCCCTGTTCAAACAGACCGCTTTTGTCCGGATGCTTCTGGCCGCGGGGCTTGGTGTGGAAGTTCATCTCTACGCCTTTCAGATTCAAAACAATGTCTACTGCCCTTTCTGTCTCGCGTTTTCGGTCATGCTGATGTTGTCGTTTCTGTTGAATTACGAAGTTCCGTCCGTCTGGCGCGAAAAGCCGAGGTGGATGTGGCTCTATTTTCTGGGGGAGGTGAATGTTCCGATGTTGAAACTCAAAAGATTTCCGCTGCTTTTGGCCGGTGTGCTTGGGTATTTGGTTATTATGCTGACCTTTTCCGGGTCCGTGACGCCTGCTTATGGGCAGGACACTGGGCGAGGCATTCCGTCTTTTGGACAGGGATCATATGAAGTGATCATGTTTTCAGACTATTTCTGCCCGCCCTGCCGGCGCATCGATACAAAGGCGGAAGGACTGTTTGTGGAACTTGCGGCGACAAATCAAGTCCAGTTGACCTTTGTCGATGTGCCGTTTAACCGCGCCACGCCGACGTTTGCGAAGTATTATCTATATGCGGTTTCCGCGGACGCCGGCTTGAAAAATGCGCTTCATGTCCGCCATGTCTTGTTTGACGCGGCCCAGGGTAAGCGGGTGCAGGATGAAAACGCCCTGGTGGTTTTTCTGAAGGAAAAGAAAGTCGCTTGGAAAGTGATGGATGAAAGATCGGTTTTCCCGCTTTTGAGCGGCGTCATCAAAGACCATAAAGTGGATCAGACGCCCACATGCGTAATCAGGTATCCATCCGGGGATGTCAAAAGATTCGTCGGCGAGATGGAGATATGGGACGGGCTGGTCAAACTCAAAGCCCATCTGGCGGCAGCCGAGAAGGGGAAACCGGGGGAGTCATTGAGATGACTTTCATGAGGCGGTATTGTCGGAGGTAAAAAATGAAGGATCGGCTACGATCTGCAACGATGAAAGCTTTCAACGGCTTGATTTGCGTCATTGTTATGCTGGGGGCGGTTTTGCCGGTTTTTGCCGCAGAAAACGCACCAATATTTTCATTTGGTAAAGGCCCCTATGAGCTGATCATTTTCACGGATTATTTCTGTCAGCCCTGTCAGAAAGTCGAGGGTGACTTGACTGCAACCCTTGAAAGCTTGATCGAGCAAGGCGGTGTAAAGATCACGATTGTGGACGTGCCGCTCTACAAGCTGACGCCGCTTTATGCCAAATATTTTCTGTATGCCGTCAATGCTTCTACGAATTACAAAGACGCGCTTCGGGCCAGGCGGTTATTGTTTAAAAAAGCCTCCAGCCTGGGCGCCATCACGGCTGAACATCTGGAGCGGGATTTCCAATCCGAAGGAATCGCCATCAAACCTTACGACATCAAGGCTTCTTTTAGCGAATACAGTGAACGGATCAAGAAGCACGGCGTCCACTCGACGCCGACGTTTGTTTTTGTGTATTCGCCCGCGGACATCCGGAAATATTCGGGAAGTGAATCGGTGAAAAAAGGCATGGCGGAGCTCAAACAGGCCTTGTCGGCGCCGTGATGATTTTCATAAGGCCATTGGAGAGACGGGATGAAGAAAAAAATACTGTTATTGATGATCAGCGCGCTTATCGCGTCGCCCTCGGTTTTGGCGGCAGACGGCTTGACCTTTGAGAATTATTTGAAGCGTTTCGACTATCAGGAGCGCAAAGACATGAAAATCGGCATCGCCGAAATGTTGCAGCTTTACAAGCAGGGCAAAGTGCAGATCATCGACGTTCGTTTTCCGGAAGAGTATCAGGCCTACAGCTTCGGGTTCATCAAAAACATACCGCTCAATGAATTGCCGGATAGGCTGGATGATTTGGACAAAACAAAAATCATTGTCACGGCCTGTCCGCATTACGACCGCGCAGAAATCGCCCGCACCTATCTGACCCTGAAAGGTTATAAGTCAAAATACCTGACCGACGGCCTTCTGGGGCTTGCCGAATATCTGCGCGGCGAAAAGGCAAAAGACTTTATTGAAGAGATAAAGAAATAGAAAGAAAAGGAAAAATCATGAAAGAATGGCAAAAATTATTATGGATTGTCGGCATTTTTCTTGCCGCTTATTACATCCCCTGGGAATCGGCGCTGATCCGTCAGGCGGGGCTCGAAGCGTTCATGATGCTTCAGGATTACGCCCGCCAGCATGTGCTCACCTGCCTCATCCCCGCGTTTTTCATCGCCGGGGCGATCAGCGTGTTTGTCTCGCAGGCTGCGGTGCTGAAATATTTCGGCGCCAAAGCCAATAAGATCCTGTCTTATTCGGTCGCGTCCGTTTCCGGCTCGGTGCTCGCGGTTTGCTCCTGCACGGTGTTGCCTTTGTTTGCCGGTATTTATACGCGCGGCGCGGGAATTGGCCCGGCGACGGCCTTTTTGTATTCCGGTCCGGCCATCAATGTCCTGGCGATTATCCTCACAGCCAAGGTGCTGGGCTGGCAGTTGGGATTGGCGCGCGCCGTCGGCGCCGTGATTTTTGCCATTGTGACGGGGCTTTTGATGGCGCTGATCTTCCGCAAAGACGACGCCAACCGCGAGACGGGTGAAATGTTCCTGCCGGATGAGGAAGGCAAGGGACGGGCGCTTTGGCAGGACGCCGTTTATATGCTGGTCATGGTGCTGATCCTGGTTTTTGCCTCGTTTGCCAAACCCGCGGAAAATGACGGCGGCCTCTGGCGCATGATCTTCAGCGTCAAGTGGTTTCTGGTGATCGGACTGCTGATTGTTCTGGGCGTCATGCTGAAAAAGTGGTTTGTCAAAGACGAGCTTCAAAACTGGGTGCAGGCCACCTGGGACTTTTCCAAGCAGATTCTGCCGCTCTTGTTCGGCGGTGTTTTGGTGGCGGGGTTTTTGTTGGGCCGTCCCGGTTATCCGGCGCTTATTCCCGAATCCTATATTCAAATGCTCGTCGGCGGCAATTCGCTGGGGGCCAATTTCTTCGCCTCTATCGTCGGCGCGTTCATGTATTTCGCCACGCTCACAGAAGTGCCGATTCTTCAGGGCCTCATTGGTTCCGGCATGGGTCAGGGGCCTGCTCTGGCGCTCCTTCTGGCGGGTCCGGCTCTGTCGCTACCCAGCATGATTACGATTGGCAGCATTATGGGCGTGAAGAAAACAGTTGTGTATTGTTCCATCGTGGTAATCCTTTCGACGATTGCCGGAATGGCTTACGGTTATATGATGGGTTGATGTATGATAACAATCCACAGTCAAGAGGAATGAAATGGACCATCATCACGATCATACGAATCAACCGGCGTCGCTTGCCAATCTGATTCTGACCATCGTCATCAATGGCGGCATCGTCGTTTTTGAAATCGTCTTCGGTCTGTTGATCCAGAGCATGGCGCTGATTTCCGATGCCGTTCATAATGTAAGCGACATTGCCGCGATGGGGTTTGCCTACTTCGCGGAAAAGATGTCCCGCCGCCCGGCAACGGAGCTTAAAACCTACGGATGGCGGAAGATGGAATTTATCGCCGCCTTCGTCAACAGCATTGTCTTGTCGGTGGTGATTGCCTTTATCTTCTGGGAGTCCATCCAAAGACTGCTGTCTCCCGCGCAAGTGTCGGGTAAGACGATGCTTTGGGTCGCTGTCGTGGCTCTTGTTGGAAACGGGGTGGCCACGTTACTTTTGCAAAAAATATCGGCGCGGAACTTCAATATCAAAACCGCCTGGCTCCATTCGCTTCAGGACGCGCTTTTTTCTCTGGGCGTCATTGTCGGCGCCCTGTTAATTACATTTTTTGACTTGTATTTTGTCGATCCGCTCCTTTCCATGGTCATCTGCCTTTTCATCGCCCGCGAAATCTACAAGATTGTCCGGCACACCGTCAACGCGCTTCTGGATGCCGTGCCGGCGGATATTGATTTCAACGCCGTAAAAGAAGATTTGCTTTCCATCCCCGGTGTGGCGCAAGTCAGCGACCTGCATATTTGGCAGACCGGAACGGGGCAGACGTTGCTTTCCGCGCATCTGATGTCGGATAATGAAGCTCCTGACCACGAACAAATCATTCGCGCCATCCAGCAAATTCTGCATGATTCCTATGGAATCAATCACACCACCATCCAGCTTCTGCCGTCTTCGACTGTCCAAATGGAGCATTGCAACCACTGCAACTGAAGACGCTGATGGATATGGAAGCGCTTATGGAACACGTCAGGCCGGAATGAAGCGGGACCTTTTGCGGCACGCTTGAGCAGATGCCTTCCCGTCTCCTTTTGCTGTATGGCGCGATAAAGAGGCTGTGCCTGAATTGCATCCACGCGCGACACACGTCCGACGGGGACTGGTCCAGCTCCACAGGTTTGGCCTATGCCCTATCATCATGCCAACGGAATGCAGATGGCGCATCAACCCCGTTTATTCACAAAGCAGGCTTGTCAACGATTTTTTTTAAGGATTCAAGTCTGAATACAGCCGCTATTCGATTTTTTTGGATCAGCGCCCAGGTCGGCATGTCCATCATCGTGTTTAGCCTGTTTTACTTCGCTTTCAATGAAAGGAGGAAAAAAGGCTCAAAACAGTGGGCGGTAACGCGGTTTTTCGTGCGCGCAAGCCATTTCGCGCTGACCTTCTATTTTCTCCACTACCTGTTCATGGGCTGGCTGCTGCTGGCCATCTATCTCGCCACGGGAAAATACCCGCGCATGGAGGGTAACTATTATAACCCGATGGGCGTTTATCCCGCCTTGCTGTGCGGCATCGGGGTTGTGGCGCTTCTGGGGATCGCGATCTTTTTCTGGGAGCGCAAAGGGGCGAAATACAGCATGGAGTGGATACTTGCAGAGCTGACGGCGCGTCTCGCTTTCGGGTATCAGACCCGCCTGTAGCACTACCTTCTGGCCAACCGTATATCGGAACAGGGTCAATCATCCAAAAACAAACAGAAAGAAACAGAGATCGAATTCCCGCTCAAAATACCCCACGTTTAGCTAAAGATAAGACCTCATACGGGTCTGGTCGGTGAGACACTTTCTGTGGCGATAATTAAGTTTATGGACAACAAAAGCAACTATTTTTTAGATGGGAATGATTAAGTCGGCAAATAAATATAGCCATAATGGTGAATGTATGACCGTTAGAATTTATGGAAAAGGTAGATGCATGCAGACATAGTCGGAAGACGCGTGATGAGATGAGAAAGCGAGTGATTCGTCTTCGCAAACGGGGATCTCGAGCAAAGCCGCTGCGGGAGATGTCGGCATCCGTAAGGGTCGCGCCGGGAAAATATGGCGAAGCGACGTGAAGGAGGGGAGAGAGGCGATTCGTTTAGGAAAGCGTGGTCGGCGAACCACGTAGACGGAAGAACAGCAAACGACCCCTGATCGGCAAGACGCCGGACCAGTCGAAACTTTCCTTACGAATGAGGGCAAGGCGAGATTCATGATGTGCCTGCGCGATGACCACCGATTGGATGATTCGGTCTATGACCCGGCTCGTCAAGGATGCGCGACGCAAAGTATTTCTGGTTTTGGACAATCTTCGAGTCCATCACGGTAAAATCGTCAAACAATGGTTGAAAGGTCGTAAAGAACAGATTGAAGTATTCTATCTGCCTTCTTGTTCATCGAAAAGACCGGCGCGTGAAACGAAACGATCGTCCACCGACAGGGATTGTT
>CAZPTW010000032.1:0-13026 GCA_964589235.1 uncultured Smithella sp.
ATCTGGCCCTGAGGAAAGACGGAAGCACTTTTTATGCGATGGGTTATACGACAGTCATGAAAGTCAATGGAGTGCCTTCCGGCGTGCGGGGGTTTATCCTCGATATTACAAAGCGCAGGGAAGCGGAAGAACGGATCCGTTATATGGCGACGCACGATGCATTGACCGATCTGCCCAGTCTGCGGTTGGCCAAGGACCGCATGACCATGGCTTTAAACAGGGCTAGACGGGAAAAATCTGCCGTGGCCATTCTGTTTATCGACCTTGACGGCTTTAAAGATGTGAATGACACGATGGGCCATGAGGCGGGTGATCATGTTCTCAAGGAAGTGGCCCGACGCATGCGTGGTTGCGTTCGCGAGACGGATACGATCGCCCGTATTGGAGGAGACGAGTTTTTGATGATTCTTGGAGAAATTCATTCATCAGAAAACGCCGCCCTCATTGCCGAAAAAGTGATCGGCCAAATATCCCAGCCGATTCTTCTCAATGGGCAGCAAGCGGTTGTCAGCGCAAGCATAGGCATCGCGCTTTATCCCAAAGACGGGGAAGATTTGGAAAAATTGATTAAAGAAGCCGATATCGCCATGTATAAAATTAAGAAAACGGGGAAGAATGGTTATTGTTTTTCCTAAGTATTCATCAACAAGAAGGTTTAGGCGCGGATAGAAAAGAGGCTCATTGCTCCGATTGAAAGAGAATAAAAAGACGTCTTTCTAGACGGGATTGGGCTGATATAATTCTCCCCAAAAGCGGGAGAGCTAAGTAAGACGCCCGCTTACCTGCCGTATTCGAGAGAAAAGAAATGGCCAAAAGCATGCGAAGAAACCACGATGGCGCCTTTCCGGCGAGAGTCGCCCTGGAAAGAGTAAAAGGGAAAAAACCATGGCTCCGTTGTGAAGGGAGGATGGCGTCCATCCCAATCAAATCCGACAACGGCGTGAGCGTTCATTGGACGAACGGCCCGGCGAATTTCCCGACCGCCGCCAAAAGCAAGATAGAGAAGGCGAAGAGATGATGTCGGAACGATGACGCCGGATCGGCCAACTCAACGTGGAACTGGAACGGCTAAAAAAATCCCAAAGGCTTCAGTTCAAGAAAGATGACGGCCTGACTTCGCCGTCAGGGGCATTTTGTGAATCATAGGCGGATTCGGCGTTTCATGCGGCTGATGGAATGGGAAGCGATCTACCTGAAACCGAACTCAGGCAAAACCCAACCCGGCAAACAAGAAGTATCCGTACTTGCGCAAAAATATGGTCATTGACCATCCGGATCCGGTATGGGCCGCCGACATTAAGTCTATCCGGAGGCATCAGGGGTTCATTTACCTGGCGGCCGTCCATGGACTGGTGCAGCCGTTGTCTCCTGTCCGGGGAGATTTCCATCGGCATGGAAGCCGGTTTTTGTGTTGACGCCATGAAGCGGGCGCCGGTTTTTTGACAACAATCGGAAGTGGCGGCACTCCCCGCAGCCATTTCTGGGCCATGCTCCGCCGAAGGGCCGCTCCGGGATGGCTGGGGATGACGCCAGTTCCCGATGACGATTTCAATTGGAAGAACGATAAACCCTTAACCATGCGGGCCCGGCGAATGCGCCCTATAGCGGCATGTTTCCCGTCTTGACTTTGGGGGGGCATACAGACGGACAATATTTTTTGAAGTCCGTCGATACAGAAGAGGGCAAGACCATGCCATTGACGGGTTCGGCGTTCTTAGTGAAGGCCATACTTTTCCATCTTTCGGTAGAGCGTCATGCGGGACATCCCGAGCTTTTCTGCGATGTCTTTTTTCTGCATTCTGGATTTCAGCATGGCGGCGATGACATCACGTTCGCTTTCTATGGGGTTCCGCATCGCCGTGGCCGGCATGCTTTCTTTTTGACAGTCGAGAATTTCGCGGGGAACGAGGTCGAGGGTCAATTCTCTTCCCGGCGCCATATTCATCATTCGTTCGACGATATTTTGGAGTTCTCGGACGTTGCCCGGCCAAGGGTAGTGGATGAAGGCCTCAAAAACCTCGTTGGAAATCCGATCGATTTGCTTGCAAAGCGTCGCTTCGTATTTTTTCACGAATTCTCGAACCAGAAGCGGGATATCGTCCTGTCTTTCGCTAAGCGGCATGAGGGCGATGGAAAAAACATTCAACCGGTAATAAAGATCTTCCCGAAAAGCGCCTTTGGCGATTTCATCTCGGAGGTTGCGGTTGGTGGCGGCGATGATACGGACGTTGACGGGACGCATTCGTGTGTCTCCCACGCGCATGACGCTTTTTTCCTCGATGACGCGCAAAAGCGCCGACTGGAGTTCCAACGGCGTTTCGGCGATTTCGTCAAGAAAGATCGTTCCGCCGTCGGCGAGTTCGAATTTGCCTTGGTTTCCCCCTTTACGCGAGCCGGTGAATGCGCCTTCCATGTACCCGAAAAGTTCACTTGCGATCAAATCTCGAGGAATGGCCGCGCAGTTGATGGCCACATAGGGACCATCGCGTCGCTCGCCGGCGTTGTGAATCGCCTGGGCGAAAATGTCTTTGCCTGTCCCGCTTTTTCCTAAAAGAAGAACGTTGGAGTTACTCTGCGCGATCATGCGGGCCTGGGCGATGGTCTTAAGAAAACCGGGGTTTTGTCCGTAGATATCCTCAAAATGGAATTTCGCCTTTGCGCCGATCATCTTTGTGACAAGCGTTTTGGCGCGTTTGATCTCATTGATGAAAAGAATTTTACCGCTTTCCGTTCCGTCCTGGGACACGATGGAGTTGGTGGTTAAAGTGTAGTCACTGACACCGCTTTTCGTGTGAATGCGCACTTCCCGGTCGACGACGGTTTCGGGTTGTCGGATAATCTCCAAAAGCCGGAAATTGGTGGCGCCCAAAATGTTGCTCAGCAATTCCCCTTCGATGCGCGGGGCGGTGATATGCAGCATTTTCTTGGCGTTTTCGTTCATGAACGAGACGTAACCGTCCGCGTCCACCGTGATGATGGCTTCGTGAATGGACGAAATAACGGTTTTTTGATCTTTGTTGGTTTTGTCGGCTTGGGCCAGAGCTCTTTGGATCTTCAACTCGTTTTCCACCGCGTGCGCCGCGGCGACGACCATCCCCAAAGTATGCGGATGCGCGCCATAGATAAATCCTATGACGACGATGCCGCCGATCAGCTCTCCGTCCGGACTGAAAATCGGCGCGCTGGAGGTGGTATGATTATGGTATGGACGGCAATAATGCTGTGTCGCGAAAATCCGTGTGGGTCTTTTATAAAACAAGGTGGTGCCTGCGGCGTTGTTTCCGGCGATGTCTTCCGTCCATTTCGCGCCCACCATCCAATGGTAGGATGCCGAAAGGGGTTCATACTTTTTGTCTTGCAAAACATTGAGCACATAACCGTCTTTATCGTAGAGGCTGACGGTGAAACGCGAACTGCGAACGAAATGATACAGATGATTGACAAACATTTCGCTTGCGTCGATCAAGGGTTTATTTTTTTGCAAAAGCTCTTTGATTTCGCCCTCGGTCAACACCGGCGGCTTGGGAGGATTGATCGGATTGACACCCAGACTCTGGCATCTCTGCCAGGACTCGAGAATCTCACCGGGGATCACCGAGATATCGATCTTCGTTTCACCGTTGATAAAATGGTTCCATTCTTCCAAGGTTCGCTTCAGCTTTTTTTCGTAATAATCGGCACCGATTTTTTGCGAATCATCGTTCCAAGGGGAACGCACCAATTTTACATTTCCATCCCCGCTCATGAAGGTCTCCATGTTTTTGTGTTTTGCATAAAAGTCAGGGTGTATCAATGTTACATTGCGATACACGACGTAACGCATGTGTGACATAAAGTTACATTCATTTCAAGATAAATTTTGCCAAAAAAAATAACTCTTAATGATATTGAAGTGTTGCATTTTGTAACATGAGTTGGCATGTATCATGCTAAAGAAAAGGCACTACTCTTTTCCTGCTTGAGTGCGGCCCGAGGCTGCGAGGTCTTCTGCCACACCTGTGCATGTGGCAGAAGCCGCACTCCAGTTGGAGGTTCCGGAATTCGGGAAACAAAGATTTTTCCGGTTGAGAGTGTGACAGGTGTCCTTCCCCAGAGGGTGGGGCGTAAAAGAATTTGTTTGTCTGGTCTTCTGATCCGCCGTGGTTCAATCCGGTCAAACAATATCCCCACCCCCTCTTCAACTCATTTTCCCCTTCTTGGAAATCACAGTCTAAAATAGGTTATGGCAACGAACTTTGTCGGTTGCGTATCTTCGGTTTCTTTTTTAATATTTGCGTGATGCTCGGCCTGAAGCGCTTTTAGGCATCCCCGAAACAAGGAGGAAGGACTCATGAAGTTCAAGAATGATGTCTTTGGCGTGGGACAGTGTTCGCTCGATTACATTGCTTTGACGCCTTCGTACCCCTCTCCGGATGTGAAATGTGAAGTGACATCACTGACCATACAGGGCGGGGGACCTGTGGCGACCGCCTTGGTTGCGCTTTCACGATGGGGACTTGATTGTTTCATGGCCGGGGTGGCAGGCGATGATGACTTCGGCAGAAAGATACTGAAATCTCTTGAAGAAGAAGGCGTTGATACCGGCGGTGTTCAGATTCGCGGCTGCTGTCAATCACAATTCGCTTTTGTCATCAGTGAGCCGACAAGCGCCCGTCGGACGATTTTCTGGCAGCGTCCGACCGGTTTCCCTCTCCGACCCCAAGAGATTAATCTTGAGGTTCTTTACAAAAGTTCCGCACTCCATACCGACGGGCTGTTTCCCGAAGCTTCTCTTTTCGCCTGCCTCAAAGCCAAGGCGGTCGGCATTCCTGTCATTGTGGACGCGGGAACTCTGCGCGACGGGATGCTGGATATCGCCAAGACGAGTGACTGCTTCATCGCGTCGGAAGTCTTTTCCCGCGCATACGCGGAAACGCCGGAAGAGACGTGTCGTAAGCTCGCGGATTTGGGTGTGAAATGGGCGGGGGTCACCCTGGGGGCGCAAGGATCTGTCGCGTTGATCGATGGGCGATGGATCCGACAAAAGGCCTGTCCCGTCAAGGCGATCGATACGACAGGTTGTGGCGACATTTTCCACGCCGCAATCACGTATGCGATCGTGAAGGGGTGGGGGGCTGAAAAAGCGATGGATTTGGCTTCTTGGGCGGCAGGGCAAGTCAGCACAAAAATCGGAGGTCGAAGCGGAATTCCGGAAAAAAAGCGGCTCGATGAGAAATTCGGTGATTTATAGGGAGAACTGACGCCCTCCTTTCTAGGGAAGCGGCCCGGAGTGCCGGCGGCGAGCATTTTATTGGTCTGTGAATCGAGGTTCCCACAACGAAAGTTATGGCGGGTATGAGAATGGGAAGAGGAATCAAGAGGGTTTCTGATCAGCAGATGGAAATATTGGAAGGAGGCGGGTGCCTTTCCGTTTTCGGATGGCCGTTTTTGGGGGCGGGTCTTTTCATGATCTTTTTGGCGACGGGACTCGGGTTGCGCGTCGGTGATTCGGATCTGAATCTTTGGGCGAGGCTTGGGATGGTTTTTGGGGGGATCGTCTTTACGACGGTCGGCGGTCTTTTCGCTTTCGGTCGAAGCATAATCGTCATCGACAGGGCGCGAGGTGTCGTTTGGCGAAACAGAAGCCTGCTGTCGGTTTTGATCCAAAGTCATTCGTTTCCGATCCATACATTTCAATCGGTTGAGCTTGGCTTTCAGCCGGGAGATTCCGAAACCCCGGATATCTATTCAGTGGTCTTGAAAAATACAGATGGCACTTGCAAGGTCAGTATATCGTCGCAACCCAATTACGCCGACGCTTGGGAGGATGCCCGTCAACTGGCGAAATTTCTCGACCTCCCCTTGGCGGATACCACAACCGACCACAGCACTATTCTCTCGCCCGGGGACGTGGACAAGCCTTTGGCGCAGAGGTTACGTGAAAGCCGTGAAGAGGTTTGGCCGGTGCGGCCTGTCGCGATGGTCAGCCAGGTGAAAACAGCATCTGATCGGCTGCACATTCAAATTCCTCACCGTGGTTTTCGTGTCTTCATTGTTTTTGGCGTCGTGGTCTTGATCCTTCTTCTTTATTTCCTGGCGGATTTCGTGGATTTGTTGCGGCGTTGGGATCTTTCCGAACCGTTGCCGTGGATGATTGCGGGTTTTCTTCTTTTGATGTTCGGTTTGTTACCTTTGTCGTCTGTGTTGTTCGGGGCATTGAGAGGTCAAAAAAGTCAAACGGAGATTTTGGTGACAAAGCGGGGGCTGCAGATGATCGAGACCTGGCTTTGGTGGCGTAGAGTTTTGTCCATCGAAGCAACCGATATCGTCGGTTTGGATTACGCATTGCGCAAAGACGAAGGGGATCAATCTCATGGGGCCTTCGGAGAAAGGATCTGGACAAAATCCAGCCGAGATTCTGTCGGGTCGGGAAAGCCTTCCCCCCGATGGATCGACGCCTTGGCGCGGCTTTCCCAATCGAAAGGGATCACGATCAAGCACCGCCGCGGGGTATTTACGTTCGGTTCGAATCTTCCCGATGAGGAAATCAAATATCTCTACAGTCTTATCCGTCGAGCTCTAACCTAAAGCAAAATGCCATGCCGTCGACGTCTTTAAGTCATTTTTGGAAAATTCAACGATCCGGCGGCTTTTTGTCGGAGAAATCCCTGAGGGGGCTTCTCGCGCCGCCCCATGAAATCCGGACCGAGAGGGATTTTGTCCTAGAGACGCCGTCAAAAGCATCGATTCCCGGGGGATGTTTATCACGGGGAGAAAAGCCTCGTTTCTTTTGAATGCGCGCTTCTTGGCCGAATCGGCTACATCAGCGGAATCAGCGCCAAAGGATCACAAGGCAGGAGAGATGCCCAAGAGACTGAGCCACGCCCGGCATTCCTCGGCGGATGAGGCGGTCAAAGCGGATGAGATCGGTCGCGAAGGATGCCCAAGGGACAAACGGCTTTCATCGACGAATATAAAGTCGTTGCCGCGCGTGGTATTCGGGAGTATAAATAGAAAGTTATTGCAGAGGGATTTGTTTATGAAAAAGCGAGATCATGGTCCCCGTCCATCATCAGACATTCTTCGAGAAGCCCATGAGAGAATCGCGGATCTGGAAAGACAACTGGCTGAACAAAAAAGGCGGGTCGATGAAATGCGCCGGAACGATGAACGCGCCCGAGCCCTCGTCGACGGTGCTCCGGAATGGATTTGGGAAGTCGATGCCCGTTTTCGATTTGTCTACAGCAATGCGTGGGTTCGGAATGTTTTGGGGTATCCACCGAAAGACATGTTGGGGCGGTCGTTGATCGACTGGATGGCGTCCGCTCATGATCTAGATGAAAACGCACTCAGAGACAGTCTGAGACTGCCGCCTGGCGGCGCATTTCTGGTCAGAGAAGATGAGTTCCTTCATCAAGATGGGTCAATTCGTTGTTTGGAGACCTTTTGGAGCGGCGTCTATGACGACGCGGGGCGCCTTGTCGGATATCGGGGGCGAAGCCATGATGTCAGCCGGTACAAAGAAATCGAGCGGTCGTTGCAAAAAAGCGAGGAGCGTTTTGAACTTGTGCTGCAGGCGGCCAACGACGCCATTTACGATTGGGACATCGCCGCCGGCACTGTGTGGCTGAGTGAATCGCACCGGGCGATTTTGGGATTCCCCGGTCAAGGCGACAATTACCTGTGGTGGAAAAGCCGTTTGCATCCATCGGATCGGGATCGTATTTTGGTCAATCTCCGGGCCGTCCTCAAGGGCGTCTCGAGCGTTTGGATGGAAGAATATAAGTTTTTATGTCAAGACGGGCGCTACATTGATGTCATCGACCGAGGCCAGATTATCCGCGACGAAAATGGGCGCCCGTTGAGGATTGTCGGTTCGATGATGGATGTGACCGCGCGAAAACTCGCGGAGCAGACCGTCCGGAAAAGCGAAGAGGACTATCGCAGACTTATTGAAGATCTTCCCATCGGCATGGTCGTCCGGTCGCCGAAGGGGACGGTGTTGATCAGCAACGCGATCGCCAGACAATACGCGGGCGTCTTTCAAGACCAGGATGAGCATCCCGATCATCGAAAGGAACGCTTCGAATATTTGAGGGAAGACGGGTCCGTCTTGCCGCCGGAAGATTATCCATCGAACTTGGTCATTTCGAAAAAAGCAATCGTCAGAAATATGGTGTATGGCGTGATTCATCCGGCAGACAGAGAGATTCGATGGTTTTTGACCAGTGCTCAACCCCAATGGGACGAGTCGGGAAATCTCGCGCGGGTGATCATCTCGCTCATCGATGTCACCGACCGCAAGAAGGCTGAAGACGCTTTGGAAAAGAGTGAAGCCAAATACAGGTTTTTGACGGAGGGAATGAGCGACATCGTCTGGACGATGGACCGGACTTTGACCTTCACGTACCTGAGTCCTTCCGTGGAGGCCGCTCTCGGGATGACACCCGAGGAAGCCCTTGAACGCGGAACGGCCAACATCATGACAGAGGACTCCATGGCGCGCGCCCGACAGGCGGTGGCCGATCTGCTTTCAAGCCATGGCGGCCATCCGGGGGAACCGGTCAAAACAGGGCATTTTGAGGCGGCCTATCGTCATCGAAACGGGTCGATCGTTTGGCTGGAAAACGTCATTCGCCCCGTTATGGACGGCCAAGGGGAGGTCATCGGTATTCATGGCGTCGCCAGAAATATCACCGAGATCCGAGAAGCGGCGATTGAGAGAGAAAGATTGATCGAACAGTTGAAAAAGGCCCTGGCCGATGTCAAGGTTCTGTCCGGCATGTTGCCGATCTGCGCCAGTTGTAAAAAAATCCGCGATGACAAAGGGTATTGGCAACAGATTGAATCCTATCTATCCGAGCACTCCGACGCGCTTTTTTCCCACAGCCTCTGCCCGGAGTGCGCCCGGAAACTCTACCCGGGTTATCCGCTGAAAAAAGCCCCCTCCTCCTGACGATGCAGCGCGGCTTGTCCCATATTCCTTGACCATTTCATCTTTTCGTTGTACGAAACACGAAGTGAATGATCCTAAAAACGTGGGCTGCCCAAGAATTCAAGCCATGTCGATTTTCAGGGTCAATCCCAGAAAAGGAGGCCAGCCCATGAGCGAACCCAAAGTCACGCAAATCAAAATCGATGTGGAGAATCTTTATCGGGAAGAAACCTTCTCAGATTTGACCTATGTGTCCATCCGCCGCTTGACCCCTGTGACCGTCGACGGGAAAGTGGATATCGGACGCGACATTTTATACACCGGTATGGTGCAACTGATGTCCCCCAACGGACCGGTTCCCGTCCATTGTTTGATTGACGGGGCCAAATCCTTGGAAGAGGCCGTTTCAAAATTGCCGGATGCAATTGAAAAAAGGGTGCAAGCTATGATCGCTGAAGCACGTGAAATGGAGCGTCAGGAAGCTTCCAAATTAATTGTCCCTTAGAATAGACTTCAGACGGTAGACGGTTGAAAGGAGGGAGACGGACAATGATTTCTGATACAATGAAAGCATGGCATCAATTGGTTGAGACAAAAGACCCGGCGGGACTGGATCGCATCCTGGCCGATGATGTGGTGTTCCATTCTCCGGTGGTTCACACGCCGCAGGCGGGCAAGCCGATAACGACTTTGTATTTGACGGCGGCGCTTCATGTCCTCAACAACGATACATTCAAATATGTGCGCGAAGTCGTCTCCGGCAATCAGGCGGTCTTGGAATTTTGTACGGTCATCGACGGGATTTCCATCAACGGTGTGGATATGATCACTTGGGGGCAGGATGGTCGGATCACGGATTTCAAAGTGATGATCCGTCCGCTCAAGGCGATCAATCTTGTCCACAAGATGATGGGCGATATGCTCCAAAAAATGAAGGGATCGTGAACGTTCCGGGTTGGGCGGGGGTCAAAACGGTCGAGTTTTTCTGTAAGGGCTAGACGGGAGGAAACCGATGATCAATCCGGACGGGACGGCTGCCGAATGGCGCGAAGACATTTCTCGATTGCGGCAAAAGATCCGAGCTCTGGAAATCCGGGAGGCCGAGCGCCAAAAGACTCTCGATGCCCTCCGGGCGAGCGAAGAAAAATTCCGGGTTCTTCTTTCGGAATCCCCCGATCCCACGTTTTCGTTTACGCCCGCGGGACAATACCTTTACGTGAATCAAGCTTTCGCGTCGGGCGTTGGAAAACCCATCGACCACATTATCGGCAAAACGATTTGGGACGTGTTCCCCAAAGATGAAGCGGAAAAGCGCATGGTGCCTTTGATGGAGGTCTTTCGCACCGGAATTCAAAAGGTCATTGAAGTGCGCGTCCCCCGGTCGGATGGCGACCGGTATTATGTGACGACGATTACCCCGGTCAAGAATGCAAGTGGGGATATCCAGCATGTGATCTGTTCTTCCAAGGATATCACCTCACGCAAACATTTCGAGCAGAAACTCGCCGAAAGCGAAGCCCGTTTTCGAACACAATATCAAAGCAATCCCATGCCGACTTTCACCTGGCAGCGTTCAGGGGACACCTTTGTTTTGAAAGATTATAACATCGCGGCGGAGGTTCTGACGAAAGGCGACGCGGCCAAGTACTTGAATATGACCGCCGCCGAAATGTATCGAAACAGGCCGGATATTTTGGCGGATATGAATCGGTGTTATGAAGGTCAAACCGTTGTGCGACGGGAAATGGCGTCCGAAAATTTTATTCCGCCCCGTATTCTAAATGCGACATGGGCTTTTGTCCCGCCGGATTCGGTCATGGCCTATCTGGAAGACGTCACCAAGCGAAGGATGGCCGAGGAAAATCACCGGCGTCTTGAGCGGCGGCTTCAGCAGGCGGAAAAGATGGAAGCGCTGGGGACCCTCGCCGGTGGCGTCGCCCATGATTTGAACAACGTTTTAGGCATTTTGGTCGGATATTCCGAATTGCTGCTTTTGAATATTTCCGAAACCAATCCTTTGCGCAATCACGTCGAGAAGCTCATGCAGGGCGGCGTGCGCGCCGCGGTGATTGTTCAGGATTTGTTGACGCTCGCCAGACGCGGTATCCAGACACAGAGCGTCATCAATCTAAATGATGTCATTCGAGAATATCAGCAGACGCCGGAATTTGAGCATCTGCGAAGCGTTTCCCCTGGTGTGCGGATTCAATTCAAATTGGCCAACGATCTTTTGAATATCAAAGGTTCTTCGTCCCATATTTCCAAAACCTTCATGAACCTGCTGGCCAACGCCGCTGAAGCGATGCCCGAAGGAGGGAGGCTGACCGTCACGACGTCCAACAGACACCTGGACCGGCCGGTTCAGGGGTATGACGATGTCCGCTCGGGTGATTATGTGACACTGTCGGTTTCGGATACCGGTGAAGGCATTTCCGAAGAGGATTTGAAACATATTTTCGAGCCTTTTTATTCGAAAAAAGTATTGGGACGAAGCGGGACGGGCTTGGGGCTGGCTGTGGTTTGGTCGACGGTGAAAGACCACCAAGGCTATATCGATGTGCATAGCGAAAAGGGGAAAGGAACGACTTTGACCCTTTATCTACCGGTGACCCGCGAAGAGATGGCGGGGCCGTCGGTCGCGGTCCCGATGTCCCAATACATGGGGCGCAAAGAGTCGATCTTGGTGGTGGATGATGTCAGTGAACAACGAGAACTCGCCTCCCTGATGCTTAGCCGTCTCAATTACCAGGTGACCACGGCCGCAAGCGGCGAGGAAGCGATCGCTTATATGAACTCCCACCGGGTGGATTTGGTTTTGCTGGATATGATCATGGACCCAGGGTTAGACGGTCTGGATACCTACCGGCGCATTCTGGACATTCATCCGAAACAAAAAGCGATCATCGTCAGCGGCTTTTCGGAATCGGCGCGCGTTCAATCGGCCATGGCGCTCGGAGTGGGGGCTTATTTGAAAAAACCGTATGTTCTTGAGAAATTGGGGCTGGCCGTCCGAAACGAACTCGACCGGATCACGTAAAGAGAAGCCAATCGATGCCTGGAAAGTAACGGGTGGGGCGCTCGCGCGACAAGGCCCGCGCCAAGGGCTCGACAAATCGCTTGACAAACCATGTCGTCATGAACTATGAAACAACTAATCTAGAATGATTCCAAATTAGGATAAAATCTATGAGGGAGGATTTGATCAGCCAGTTGAAGGAAAAAGGATTGAAGCTTACCCCTCAGCGCTTGGCGATCGTCGACGTGTTGGTGGACCATAGAGGGTCTCATCCAGGGGCAACGTTGATTTTCGAGGAAGCTCGGAAAAAAGCGAAGCGGATCAGTCTTTCCACTGTTTATGCGACGCTCAAAGAGTTTTCTCAACTGGGGCTGATCAAAGAAATGGAATTCGACCGGATGGAGAACCGTTACGATATCGATCCCTCCGACCACATCAATCTCATTTGCAATCGATGCGGTAATATTTTGGATTATCGACTTCCCGCGGCACTAGATCCCAGAGACATCGCTCGAAGATCGGGATTCGTCGTGACAGATACCCGACTTGAATTTCACGGGTATTGCAACGACTGCCTCAAGAGACCGGATTAACGTCGCTTCGCGCTTAGAGGCCGAAGCGAAACCGGTCCTGAAAGATGTAGGATCCAGCGCAGCTTTTCTTTTTTCTTATTTGGAATCATTCTAGATTGTAACGAGCTGCGGTTGACAGAAACCCATAAACCATGAAAGGAGGATTGGTGTATGACGGAAGAGAAAACGTACCAAGCGGTCGAACCGACGCGCAAAGCGACATCGGGCAAAGGGATGACGAACCGTGACTGGTGGCCCAACCAGCTGAATCTGAAAATACTTCATCAGCACTCGCCGCTTTCCAACCCGATGGGAGGAGCGTTCCAATATGCGAAAGAATTCAAGAAACTCGATTTCGCGGCGGTCAAAAAAGATCTTTATGCGCTTATGACCGATTCGCAGGACTGGTGGCCCGCCGATTGGGGACACTATGGGCCGCTTTTCATCCGAATGGCCTGGCACAGCGCCGGCACCTACCGTATCGGTGACGGACGAGGCGGCGCCGGGTCCGGTTCCCAGCGCCT
>CAZPTW010000033.1:0-13022 GCA_964589235.1 uncultured Smithella sp.
CGGGCCGTCCAGATAGAAAGCCCGACCGGTCAAACAGTCGGCCGATCAGGCCATAGGCGGCAAGACGGCAAGCTCGGATGTCGAGGGAAGCACGGGCCGATCATGTTTTTGCGCCGTTGAAAGAAAGAAGGATGTCCACAGACGATAGAACCGGATTGAAAGCGACGCTCTCTCGGGAATGGCGACGGATCTTGTCGCGGCCGGTTTACCTGTTTTTCAGCTTGATTCTTCCCATCTTCACCTTTCTTTTTCTTTGGGTTCTGTTTGACGCGGGGTCTCCCCGGCGTCTGCCCGTGGTCGTCTGCGATTTGGATCAATCCTCTCTGTCGCGTCAATGGATCCGGATGCTTGCTTGCGCCCCGTCCATCAAGATCGCCGACCGCGTAGGGGATGTCGAGGAGGGACGCCGTCTTCTGACCAGCCGGCGGGCCTACGCGCTCGTCGTTGTTCCGGTGAACTTTGAAAAAAACGTTCTGCGTCAAAAATCACCCAAGATCGTCTGTTACCACAATATGCAGTTGTTGACGCCCGGCAGCATGATTTCCCAGGATTTTTATAAAACCGTCGACGCCCTGGCCGCTTCACAGATTTCCAAAAACCACCGCGTCGGCCCAATGTCGGCGTCTTCGGAGGCGATCCGACTGGACACGCATGTTTTATTCAACCCATTCATGAATTACCGCTTTTTTCTTGCCTGCGCCTTGATGCCGACGATGTTGCAGATTTTCGTTGTCATGCTTTCGGCATTCACGGCGGGGCTGGAGTTCAAAGAAGGGACGGCGGCAAATTGGCTGGAAACGGCCGGCGGCAGCACCAGCAAGGCGGTGTTGGGGAAAATGCTGCCATACACGCTTTTCTTCTCGCTGGCCGGCGCGGTCATGATGGTCGTGATGGTTGTTTTGCTGGAGGTCCCCTTTCGGGGCGGCTTGGCGTTGCTGGCCGGCGCGACGCTTCTTCTGATTCTGGCTTATCAGTGGCTTGGCTTTTTGTTTGTGGCCGCAACCGGTAACCTGCGTTTGAGCTTGAGTTTTGCCGCTTTCTACGCCGTCCCTGCTTTTGCGTTTACCGGCGTGAATTTTCCGATAGAAGCCATGTCCATCTTCGGCCGGGTCTGGTCGGCTGTGTTGCCTCTGACCTATTACGGAAAAATTCTCATCGATCAGACCGTCCGGGGAGCGCCGCCCGCGGTTTCCTGGCCGTCGATGGGGTTATTGGCGCTTTTCATTTTCATGTCCGCTGCGCCTGTTCTCCGACGTCTGAAGACGATCATGCCGGACGCGCGCTTCCGGGGGCGTCTATGAAGAATGTATGGAAAGTCTGGATGGACGAATACCGGGCCATTTTTACGGACGCGGGTGTGGCGTTGATTTTTTTCGGCGCCATCGTCATCTATCCTTTTTTTTACTCGCTGCCCGATCTGCCGGAAGTGCTGCGGGACATCCCCGTGGCGGTGGTCGACGGCGACCACTCGGCGTTGAGCCGCAAACTCATCCGCATGTTGGATGCCCATGAAAACCTGGCGGTGGCCGCGCGGTTTGGGGACCTGGAATCAGCCAAAAAAGCCTTTTTTCAGCGGGAGGCGCATGGCATCATCGTCATCCCGGCCGGCTTTGAGAAAAAAGCGCTGCGCCGGGAGCAAGCCACGGTCGTTCTCTATGGCGACGCCAGCTATTTTCTCACCTACCGGCAGACGATGCTCGGCTGCACGCAGGTGGTCCGCACGCTTTCCGCCGGCATGGACATCCGGCGGTTGCAGGCCAAAGGGGCAACCCCGTCTCAGGCCTTGGCGCTGCGCGCGCCCGTCCAGGGGGCCGCTTATCCGCTGTTCAATCCCGCGGGCGGCTACGCCACGTTCGTCGTCCAGTTTTCTTTGGTGGCCTTGATGCAGCAGACGCTGATCATCGGGATCTGCATGCTTGCCGGCACCGCTCGAGAGAGAAAACAAGCGATACAGCCCGCAGGCGGGCGGGGGGCATCGGGTTTGGAGACGGTTTTGGGGAAAGCGGGCGCTTATTTCAGCATTTATTTTTTTCACGCCATCTATTTGTTCCAGGTGGTTCCTTGGGTGTTTCGTTTCGCCCGGCGGGGCCATCCGTTGGATTTGATGATCTTCATCGTTCCGTTTCTTTTGGCGACGATCTTTCTGGGCCTTGCCGTTTCCCGCTTCTTCAAAAGCCGCGAGATGTCCATTTTGGTGGTCGCATTCACATCGCTGCCGATTCTTCTGGTTTCCGGATTTCCCTGGCCTCCGGAGGCCATTCCCGCCTGGCTTTTGTGTCTGGGCAAATGGGTTCCCAGCACGCCTGGAATCAATGGATTTCTGATTATCGGACAAATGGGGGGGACGTTGAGGGAAGCGATTTCCGAATGGTCGCTTCTGTGGTTGCTTTCCGCGGTTTACTTGCTCGCCGCCCTCTATCTTTTCCGGCGGAATAGAAATAAAATTACAAGTTGACCATCTTCCCGAGGTGTTTGACCATGGGATCAAAATCCCGATCACAATGCAACAACGTAATCTTGTTGGATATGCAGAAAGTCGCAATAATCACATCTATCGTTTTTCTGACGGTGACTCCTTTTTTTCTCAAAATACGATAATTCGATGCGCTTTTCACGGCCAGTTCTTTTCCAAGCATGGGCAGAAAGGGGACTTTCAAAAGAAGATCCTGCGCCATTTTGAAATCCTTGTCCTTTTGAAATCCCTGGAGAACCTCCGTTAGAATCAAATCGCCTATCACAATAGGGACATTTCCTAACGAAGCATCGAGGAAGTCTGTTTGCGGTGTTGAATGACCGTTGAAATAGTCAATCCATACGGATGAATCCACGAGAATCATTTATTCGTCCTCGTTTCATGGAGATTGCCGGACCAGCTCAGTTTGCCGCGATATTTTTTGATTTGTTGCAGACTTTTCATCTGCACCAAAAGTTTCAACCCTTCTTCGATGGCATCTTTTTTGGTTTTTAAACCGGTAGCTTTTAAGACCGATGCCATCAAGGCATCATCAATGACGACATTTGTTCTCATGTCCAGTCCTCCTGTGTGTATATTATTCTGTATTATACACATGATTGCCGAAAGTGTAAGTATATTCGCGGATAGAAAAACAGGACGATGCACTTGCCGAAAAATGATCGAAAAAAAAGCCCGGCGGGTTTTGCCGCCGGGCCTCGGTTTTTCCTGACAGACGAACCGTCTTGCGTCCGAAGACTAGAAGGTCAGCGTCAGCTTGTTGATCAGCATGTAATCGTTCTGGAGTTCCGTCGCGTCGGAAGTCGTTTTGAAGTACTTGCCGGTGAACAGATACCCAGCGCCGAGCATGTAGGACAGGTTGTTGGTGATTTTGTAGGTCGCGGTGGCATCCAATTCCCAACCATAGTCGTTGTACAGATGGTTCGCCGGTTTCACGACGGCGTTGGCATAGGATACAGCCAAGTTGATGTCGAGTTTTTCAACCGGTTTCACACCGCCTTTGACCTGGAAGAACCAGGCGTTCTGCATTCCGTTCGGATTTGAGCCGACACCGTCGGTCGTGTTGCCGGACAGAGCGCCGAACTGATAGGATCGTTCATAGTTCCAGAGGATCAACATGGGGTTCCAGTCGATACCGCCGGAGAGGATGCCGGTTTTTCTGGTGTGCAGCGAAGATTCGCCGGGGTTGATCTGACCGCCCAGGTACGCGAAGGTACCGCCGACATAAGCAATACCGAAATCGGCGTTGGCGTTTAAGTAAGCCGCGTAGCTGTCGATTTTCGCCGTGTAGCTGCCTTCCCAATCATAAGACCCATGGGTGTAGTTGGCTTCGCCTTCCAGAGCCACCGGTCCCAATTTCACCTGGAAATAGGGGCAATGGCTGAAGGTGTTGACCGTCAAGCCCAGCGTGTTTTTGTTGCTGGCATTGCGGTTCCAGCGGAACAGGTAACCGGCCGAACCGGCTTTGAAGCTGTATTTCACAAACGCGATGATCGAGGATGCGTCTTTATCCTGAATGCCAGCCGTATTAACAGCGGAACGGCTGCCTTCTGATTCCTGAGCAGTCTGAAGGCCAACGGCCACCGGTCCAAAGATACCGGTCCAGGTGATTTTCAGAGACGGCTTGGATCTGTCGCCGAAAACGGTTCCCCAGGCATAGTCGTTCATCGCGCCGGCCGCGATGATCCCGATGGGGGAGACGTAGGTGACATACGCCCAGTCGATCGCGATGTTTTCATTTTCAGCACGCGTTCCTGCCGAATCATAGGGCTGGACGGAAGCTGTGGTTCTGGTTCCCCACTGTCTGTCCAGGATGTCTGCGCGGGTCGTCAGGGTCAGGCCCGGAGAAACAATAAAGTCTACTTTCAGGCGCAGTCTCTGGTAATACAGAGCGGTTGATAAATCGGATGTTGATGTGTTCTTATCCAGTCTGGTCTTGTCCAGGTATGCACCTGCTACAAAAAACTCGCCGCTGACCTTTACATCAGCGGCCATCGCTGACGTGCTGAAGGCTGCGATTAAGCCCAGTGCCAGCAAAACTAACCAAAATCTCTTCATTTTCTCCTCCTAAGTTTTCATCAGGGTGGAATGGTTTCCGCCTTCTTCTCGAAACGGGCATTTCTTGAAAAAGGCGCCTGCACGCTCCTTTCGAATATCCGACGGGTGAACCATTCCGTCGGATCGTTCGCGCGGATAGCTAACATTCGACCGTCGGAGGTGTCAAGATTTTTTCTCCGACGCTCTTTCGCCGCCGCGCTTGCGTTGTAATTAGCAAACAAGGTGCCATTTTTTTGGAATTTCCACAAAAAAATAAAATAAAAATTGGATGGGTCGGGGGACGCGACGGCCGAAACGAAAAAATGAAGGGAAAAATCATGTAAGTCTCTGATTATTAAAAAAATGCTGTTCGTGTCTGGAGAGACGGATGTGGTAAAATCCATCGGTAAAGTGTGTTATTTTTTACCACAACATGTGTGACTTTGATCACATTTTCCCGATTTTTTTTGTTCAAGAAGGTGATGGTGTGTTTTTTTTAACACACCATCGGTGTGAATGTCGGACAATAGAGACAGGCTATGGGCAATAGGCAAGGGGCAATGGGCAATGGGCAATGGGAAATGGGAAATGGGAAATGCTTCCTATAGCCTATTGCCCATCGCCCATAACATTTTCTTTATTCTTTTTTTTTAAGGAATATTTTGGTATTGAGGTTTTACACATAACCATGGATGGAAGACGGACGTTGAATCATGCGCAAACCAGAAATCAAAGCCGGATTGACCTTGGACATTGTTTTGGAAAACGAACTTCAACAACCCAACGCCCACCATCTCAAAGCGGTCGTTTACGAATATGACAATAAAAATATCGTAATATCGCAAACCTTTCCCCCTCTACCCTCTTTTTTCACCGGGCGCCGGGCCTTGATGAGTTTTTTGGTCGCCAAGAAAGACCGGCTTTTGCGATTTGGTTTTTACGCCGAATTGATGAACAGGGTTCAGGATTACCAAATATCTTCCGGACAGACGGTCGAGGCTTGGCGGTGTCGGCAGACGGATGACCTCGAACCGACGGATTTTCGGATGTATTTTCGCGTCAAACCCCCGTCGAATGCCGATTTGAGTTTATTTATCGAAGAACAGAAGGTCAGTCTTCTGGATATTTCAATCGGCGGCGCGCAGTTCACCTACCCGAACCGGCGCTTTTTCCGAGCCCGGGATGAAGTCAAATTCAAATTGGTGATCGGCGGGGACATTTTCCAGGTGGAAGGTATGGTTCGCCACGTGCGAGAGGCGGATCAAAACGCGACCAACCGGAATATTCAATATGTCAGCGTGGAATTCAGGTATCGCGACAAAGACTTGGAGGCGGCCTTGGGAAAAGCCATTTTGAATATCGAACGAAGCCTGTTGAGCGAAGGAAAGATATGATACGGAGTCGGGAAGGGATTGAAACCATTCTCGAAAGGCGTATCTAAACCGCTAACTATTTTTTTTGAGGGAGGGTGAAACGATGTCAAAGTCCAAAGACGTGAAAAAAGATACCAAGAAAAAACCGTCCAAAACAGCAAAAGAAAAAAAAGAAGCCAAAAAACTGAAAAAAGCGGGGAAAGAATAATCAAACAGGCGATGGGCAATAGCCGATGGGCAAAGCAAGCCCCTGTTCTTATCCTATAGCCTATCGCCTATTTTCTAAAGGGATTTTTCATGAAAATTCGATGTCTCGGCGCCGCGCGCACGGTGACCGGTTCCTGTTTTATGGTGGAAGTCAATCGGGCTCGGTTTGCCATCGATTGCGGCATGCACCAAGGGTCCAATCTGATCGAAAGAAGAAACCTGGAGATCGACGCTTACAAGCCGTCTGAAATAGATTTTTTCATTATCACGCACGCCCATATCGATCACTCGGGACTTTTGCCCCGGATGGTCCGACATGGCTTTTCCGGCCCCGTTTATGCCACAAAGCCCACGGCCGATTTGTTGAACATTCTTTTGCTCGACAGCGCGCACATTCAGGAAGTGGATGCCGCCTCGAAGAACAAGAAAATGCAGCGCACCGGTTTACCGGCGGAGGCCGCCCCGCTCTACACGATCGCGGACGCGGAGGCGGTGGCGCCGCTGATCAGACCGATGCCATACGATGACATTTTCAGCCCCGTAGACGGCGTCAGGGTTCGTTTTCAGGATGCCGGCCACATTCTGGGGGCGGCGATGGTCGAGCTGTTCCTGGAGGAAAACGGCCAAACGTTGAAACTCGTTTTTTCAGGAGACATCGGACGCCCCAATCAATTGCTGATGAAAGATCCCAGCGCGATGCACCAGGCGGATTATCTTTTCATGGAGTCGACTTACGGCAACCGAAACCATAAGGGTGAAAAAGAGAGCTTAGACGAGCTGGCCCAAGCCATTGCCTACAGTTACCGGAATCGGGAAAAAGTGGTCATTCCCGCTTTCGCCGTGGAGCGAACCCAGGAAATTCTTTATTCCCTCCATCTGCTTTCCCGCGACGGTCGTTTGCCCAAAGACATGCCGGTTTACCTGGACAGCCCCTTGGCGATTAAAGCCACGGACATTTTCCGTCGTTACGCATCCTATCTCGACCGCGAAACCCAGGATTTGCTGAAAAACGGGGAAGATCCGCTCGCGCTGCCCAATTTGCGTCTATCGACATCGACAGAGGATTCCATTCAAATCAATGAAATGAAAGAAGCGGCCGTCGTCATTTCCGCAAGCGGCATGGCCAATGCCGGCCGGGTCAAACATCATCTCCGTCATAATTTGTGGCGTCCAGGGGCCAGTATCGTGTTTGTCGGCTTCCAGGCGGAGGGGACGCCGGGTCGAAGAATCATCGACGGGGCTAAGAAGATCCGCATTTTCAATGAAGAAATCGCCGTCTCCGCGAAAATATTCACCATCAACGGCTTTTCCGCGCATGCCGGTCAAGACCAGCTTCTTGAATGGCTTGGCCAATTCCAGACCAAGGCGATGCAGGTGTTTTTGGTGCATGGGGAATATTCGGCGCAAAAGCATTTGGCGGATCTGATCCGCGCCCGTTTGGGGTTTCCCGTGGAGATTCCGGACTATCTGGAGGAAATCCGCCTGCAGGCCGGCGCCCCGGTCGAGACCGTCAAACATCCGTCTCCCGTGGAGGCGGGCTTCGATTTTCCCGCGCTCTTATCCGGAATCCTGGCGACGCTCGCCGATATCAACGCCCAAACCGCCAAACTGCAAAAGCTTCCAACCGACAAGCAGGTTCAGATTGCCGGACAATTGAACAAAGCGGCGGCGCAAGTCGAGGACATCAAGTCGATCCTGGAAGGGAAATGAAAAAGGGTTCATCATGGTATTCAGGGCCCCTTCCCGGTTTGTTTCATGTTATGGGTCGGCTCCGTATTGAAAAAAGGCGGTGATATGGAGGCGCGACAGGTCATATTGGGGCGGCAGAGGCCGAAACGGCGCGGCGGCGGAGATGACCTCCAGGGTCTGACGGTCCAAATCGGGACGGCCGGACGGCGACGTGGTTGCAAGATAGGCCAATGAACCGTCCGCGTTGACCGATATCAACACGACGACCGAGCCGCTTTCATGATTTCGGTAGACATCGGAGGCCACCCAACCCCTTAGAATCTTTTTTTTCACGCCGGCCAGATAGGCCGCATATTTGACATCGGACGATCCGAGATCCACCGTGTCTTCCTTCCCGGACTGGGGAGGCGGGACTTTGGCCTTCGGCGTTTGGAGGGGGGGCGGGGGATCCGTTTTCTTTTCTTCTTTCCATTTCGGTTCAAGCGGCGGATCGGCAGGCGTAATCCGAACGGAGAAAATATCCGCGGCTTTGACGTTTTCACGCAGATCCACAAACGAGCTTGCCGCAATGAGCGCGACATGCCCCACAAGCGAAATGACAACCGGCCAGATGAAAAACTTTTTTGACGTCATCATTGTGAATTTTATACGGCCTTTGCCTCAAAATCAACAATATGATAACCGAAATGTGACGCAAAACACGAAACGCGAGGGACAGAAACATTGACCGACGCAGACTTCATGACCATGGCGCTTGTGGAAGCGCGCCGGGCCTTTGAGGAAGACGAGGCGCCGGTGGGCGCCGTTTTGGTGATTCAAGGAGAGATTATCGCCAGGGCGCATAACGCGCCCATTCGGCTTTCCGACCCATCGGCGCATGCGGAAATGTTGGCGATCCGGAAAGCCTGCGAAAAAACGGGCAATTACCGTTTAACCGAAGCGGAGCTCTATGTCACATTGGAGCCTTGTATAATGTGTGCCGGCGCGATTTTGCAGGCAAGAATCAAACGCGTCGTCTTCGGCACGCGCGACCCCAAAAGCGGCGCGGTGGTGTCTCTGTACCAATCGCTCACGGACAAACGTCTGAACCATCAGGTGGAGATCACGGAAGGGGTTTTGCAACCCGAGTGCGGGGAAATTTTGAGTAGATTTTTTAGGCAAAAGAGAGTAAGAACCCTTTTCGCACCTTGAAGGCCCGGGCGATGTGCCGAAAGGACGGGTCGACATCAGCCAAGGCGTCAAGGAGCGGCTCTTTCAAAACGTGGGGTTTTTGTCCCGAAGAGTTCAAGCACCGACGAAAAGCGGAGAGATGTCTGAGAGGCCGAAGGAGCACGACTGGAAATCGTGTGTACGCCCACAAAGGTGTACCGCGGGTTCGAATCCCGCTCTCTCCGCCATATTGAAATAAAAACGCACGACGCCGATATATCAAAAAGTGAATTCGTCAAAGAAGGCCGAAGGGGTGAAACGACTGACCTCGGGAAAAGATTTTCCGCTCGTTCAAGAAACCAATCACGAACCAACGCGACGCCGTCGCCCTTACCCAGGAAGGATGACGGGGCCCGTCAAATGAGGGATGAAGCGGCAAGACGCAAAGACATTTTTGAAAAAAAGGAGTGACGGAAAGAAAGACTTCAGAAATCGCGTGACGAGACGCCTCACCATTCAACATCGGAGAGTTACCGAAGTGGTCGTAACGGGATCGACTCGAAATCGATTTAGGGGCCACAAGCTCCTACGGGGGTTCGAATCCCCCACTCTCCGCCATCTTTAAAATTTCAGTTGATTCCTTCGAATTTATCCATTAAGACTCTGGCCGAACGATGATTGATATGGCCGGGTCCCGTACAACGAAGGCTTGCAAACCCCGTCAGGTCCGGAAGGAAGCAGCGGTAGCAAATCCCGTCGTGTGTTGCGGTCAACCCGGTCACCTTTGTGTCGCCACGTTAAGAACCCACACATCGAGGTTTGCTTGGAATACCTGGTTTTAGCCCGAAAATTTCGTCCGCAGACATTTGAAGAGGTGGCCGGACAGGAGCATGTGGTCCGCACGTTGGCCAACGCCGTCGGCCAGGGCCGCATCGGCCACGCGTTTTTGTTTTCCGGGCCACGCGGTGTCGGCAAAACATCCATTGCCCGGATCCTGGCCAAATCACTCAACTGCGAAAAAGGACCGACGGCCGCGCCTTGCAATGTCTGCCCCAACTGCAAGGAAATCACGGACGGCACCTCCATGGACGTGCGGGAAATCGACGGCGCGTCCAACCGCGGGATCGATGAAATCCGTGAACTGCGCGAAAACGTCAGATTCGCGCCCGCGGCGTCCCGCTATAAGATTTTCATCATCGATGAAGTCCACATGCTGACCCGCGAAGCCTTCAACGCGCTTTTGAAAACGCTCGAAGAACCGCCCGCCCATGTGGTGTTCATTTTCGCCACCACGGAAAATCACAAGGTGCCGGCCACGATTCTGTCACGCTGTCAGTGCTACGATTTTCGGCGCATCTCACTTGCGCAAATCACCGCCAATTTGAGTCGGGTGGCGGCGGCCGAAGGGATCACCATCAGTCCCTCGGCGCTTTCCTGGATCGCCGAAGCGGGGGACGGCAGCATGCGGGATGCGCAAAGCATTTTCGATCAGGTGATTTCCTACGCCGGCCTCAATATTTCCGACGAGGACGTGGAAGACATTTTGGGTCTTGCCGACCGGAAGTATCTGTATCGCCTCTCCGAGGCGGTTCTATCGCGCGACGCGGCCCAATGTCTCATGATTCTGGAAGAGGCGTATCTGGCGGGGATCGACATGAAGCATTTTTATTCGGTGCTTTTGAAACATTTCCGCAATCTGCTGATCGTGAAAATCGCGGGCGACGCCGGCGCGTCATTCGACATTGCGCCCGAGCAGGTGGAAAAGATCAAAAGACAGATTTCCAACGCCACGCGTGAAACCCTTCAACGATACGTGGACATTTTGTTGGGGGAGGCCGAAAGCCTCCGACGCAGCCAAGAAGTCCGGATGAAGATCGAAACGATTCTGGTGAGGATGGCCTATCTGGAACCGATGCTGCCGGTCGGAGAGATTCTGGCGGCGCTCGAATCGTTGGAGCATAAACTGGCAGGGGGCGTCGTGAAAGCAGCAAGCCCGTTGGCGTCCCCGCCCGCGCAGGCGCGGTCGGCGATTCCCGCCCACCCCCCCGACGAGTCGACCTTCCCGGCCGGGACAGCCGCGGGTCGACCGACACCCGAGCGGCAGGGTCGGTCCGCCGCCAAGCCCGCTTTGGACGAGGATTTGAAAAGCTTTGTCAAACGGCACAATGCGCTTTTGGGATCGAAAATTGAACAGGCCGACGTGCTGGGGGTGGAGGGGGGCGTCTTGACGATGGGATTCCCGTCCAATTGCCTTTTCCTCGACGATCTGATGGAAAAGCCTCAAAAAGAAGAACTGGAAAGAATCGCCGGAATTTACTATTCTCAGCCCGTGACGCTGGCGATCAAAATCCTGGAGGCGTCCAAGACGGCCCAAATCGGGGAAAACGGCCGCGGCGGCAAAGGAAGCGCGATCAACGAGATCAAGCGGGAAGCCATGAATTCGCCGCTTCTGCAAAAGGTGCTCGACGTCTTTGAAGGCGCCCAGCTCATGGAGATCAAACCGAAGATCGACAAGAAATAAATTCCACAAGGAGCGAAACGCGATGCACAACATCGGAAACATCATGAAGCAAGCCAAGAAGATGCAGGAGAAAATCAGCCGTCTCCAGCAGGAGCTCGAAACCAAGACCGTTGAAGCGCAGGCCGGAGGCGGCATGGTTCGCGTGGTGGTCAACGGCAAGTTCGAAATCGTGTCGCTGAAAATCGAGAAGGATGTGGTCAATCCTGAAGACGTCGAAATGCTGCAGGATCTGATCGTGGCGGCGGTCAACGAAGGTGTGCGCAAGTCGCAGGAACTGGCGTCTTCCGAAATGGCCAAAATTACCGGGGGCATCAGCCTTCCGGGATTGAACATGTAAGGCATTCCATGAAATCATACGCTCAACCGATCAAACGCTTGATTTCCGAACTGGCCAAACTGCCGGGCATCGGCGAGAAAACGGCGGCGCGTTTGGCCAATTACATTTTGCGCGCCACACCCGGCGATGTGGAAAAGCTGGCGGAAAGTTTGGTGGAGGTGAAACGGAAGATTCATCTGTGCCGGATTTGCCAAAACCCCACCGAGGAAGACATCTGCCCCATTTGCAGCGATCCCGGCCGCGACCGGCATGTCATCTGCGTCGTGGAAGAGCCCGACGCGCTCGCGGCCATCGAGGAGAGCGGCGTTTTTCACGGCACCTATCATGTCTTGCACGGGGCGCTCGCGCCGCTCGACGGCATCGGCCCGGATAACTTGAAACTGTCCGAACTGCAAAAGAGGGTCTCCGAAGGTCGGATTTCGGAGCTGATTTTAGCCACCAACCCCAACGTCCAAGGCGACGCCACGGCCTTGTTGATCACCCGGATGTTCAAAGACAGCGGCATCTCGATGACCCGCATCGCGACAGGCGTTCCCATGGGTGGTGACTTGAAATACATCGACAAAATGACCCTTTCCAAGTCCTTGGAATTCCGAAGAGGAATGTAAGATGATCATGGCGACAAAGACCTCCTCCCCCACGCGTCGTCTGACCGCGAAGCGCGTCAAGACGGCGGTGAAAAAACTTTTCATCGAAGCCAACACGACCTTGGGTCAAGATGTTTTGGTCTGCCTGCGCCGGGCGCTGAAAAAGGAGGAATCGGCCGTCGGCCGGAAGGTCCTCCGAAAGATCATCGAAAATGCGGGCGTCGCGGCCGTCGAGGCGATGCCGATTTGCCAGGATACGGGATTGGCCGTGCTGTTTGTCGAAGTGGGCCAGGACGTCCGCGTGACCGGCGGGAGTCTGCGCGACGCGATTGAAGAAGGCGTCCGGGAAGCCTATCAAGACGGCTATCTGCGCAAGTCTGTTTGCGATCCCCTCACGCGATTCAACACGAAAGACAACACGCCCGCCGTCGTTCACATGGAGGTGGTGCCCGGCAACACCATCAAATTGATCGCCATGCCCAAAGGCGGCGGCAGCGAAAACATGAGCCAGGCCAGAATGCTCACGCCGGCGGTCGGCGTCGACGGGATCAAAGCCTTCGTCATGGAATCTGTGGCGCAGGCGGGCGCCAATCCATGCCCTCCGGTGATTGTCGGTGTCGGTATCGGTGGGACGCTGGAGCATGCCTGC
>CAZPTW010000034.1:0-13019 GCA_964589235.1 uncultured Smithella sp.
TCTCCTTGATCGTTCATCAGGCGACACGGTTATCATGAATAAACCGATATTTCAAAACCTGACCCCAATTCTGCAATCCCACAAGTCATTTTATCAGTCAGGGGGGAATTACCTTGACAATAGAACGATCGTTCTATATAATAAAAACATGGAAACGATGAACAACATAGAAGCGGACAGGCTACCGCTGCCGTATTTCAATGGCGGGGCGGGGTGTCCGCTCGATGGTGCCAAAGTTGTTGAATTTGTTGGTGGATGTCACGAAGATCTGTTGAGGGAGCGCCTGAATGCGGTGGCGGGGACTCCGGCGCAAAACCTCATTGACCGTGATTTCGGCGCGGCGCCCGATGATCCGTTTCCCGTTGCGTCCCTTGTCCGGATGGCGGGATTGATGATCAGCGGGGAGGTTTGCGCCGGATTTCCATCGCCGGCGGAAGAAGAACTGCGCGATGTCATTTCATTTGACGAGTATCTGGTGGCCCATCCGGAAACATCATTTCTGCTTTCGGTGACGGGAGATTCCATGATCGGGGCGGGCATCATGGAAAAAGATCTGGTCATTGTGGAGCGGGGCCGTCAACCGAAAAACGGGGACATTATCCTGGCGGAGGTCGACGGGAACTGGACGATGAAGTATTTCCGCAAGAGAGGAACCCGCATCACGCTGGAGGCGGCCAATCCCAAGTATCCGCCGATTGTGCCGCGGGAGGAACTTCGGATTGCGGGGGTGGTGACGGCGTTGGTTCGAAAGTATCACAGATAAGGCGATAGGCCATGGGCGATAGGCGATAGGTGGTGGAATATGATTCAAGAGTGTTTTGCACACCTCATCACGCAAGATGTTGTATTTTCTTCCTCTAGCCCATAGCCTATTGCCTCTGGCCCGTTATTTTTTTATGTCTGACTTAATTTTCTCTCTTCATTCCTGGCCGCGCGCGATTGTTCACATCGACGGCGACGCGTTTTTTACGTCGTGTGAAGAGGCGATTCATCCGGAACTCCGGGGGAAGCCGCTCATTACCGGCGGCGAGCGTGGGATTGTGGCTTGTGCGAGTTATGCCGCCAAGAAGCTGGGGGTCAAGCGCGGTGTGTCCCTGCACGAGGCGCGCAAGATGTGTCCAGGGTTGATCGTGCTGCCGTCGGACTATGAAACCTACAGCCTGTTTTCGCGACGGCTTTATGCCGTGATGCGCCGCTTCACGCCCGACGTGGAGGAATATTCCATTGACGAAGCGTTTGCCGACATCACCGGAATGCGCCGGGCGCTGAAAGGGTCTTACGAAGACATCGCGCTGAAGATGAAAACGGACATCGAACGGGAGCTGGCCATTACCGTATCGGTGGGCTTGAGCATTACCAAGGTGTTGGCCAAGGTGGCCTCCAAGTATCAAAAACCCTCGGGAATGACGGTGATCCGCGGGCGGGAGATTGCGCAGTATTTGAAGGATTTTCCCGTAGAGAAGATATGGGGGATTGGCCCTGCGACCACCCATTATCTGGCGAAGATGGGCATCCGCACGGCGCTTTCGTTCGCGCGGATGCCCGAAGACGCCGTGCGGCGCAAATTCACCAAGCCGGGGGTGGAAATCTGGAGGGAGCTGCGCGGCGAATCGGTTTATCCGGTGACCTCCGAGGAAAAAAGCACGTATGCCTCCATCAGCAAGACCAAAACTTTTGCGCCGCCGACCTCGGATCCCAACTATCTTTTCGCGCAACTCATGCGCAATATGGAGTCGGCCTGCATCAAATCGAGGCGCTACCACCTCGCGCCGAAAAAAATTGTCGTGTATCTGAAAAAGCAGAATTTCGATTCCGTCGGAAGCGAGGCTGTTCTTTCGCGTCCCTGCGCCTGCCCGTTGGAGTTTGTCGATGTGGTGCGAGGGGTGTTCAACGCTTGTTACCGGCCGCACGAACTGTATCGCGCAACCGGTGTGATTCTGCTTGATCTGGTGTCCGACACCAACGTTCAGTACACGCTCTTTGACGATCCCGTGCAGGCGGAAAAAATCAAAGATGTTTACACCGTGGCCGACGAACTGGCCGAAAAATTCGGCAAACACACGGTGCATCTGGGGGCGACGCATCTGATTGAAAGAATCGGCAAAGGGCGCCGTGGGATGCCCACGGTTCGTCAGCAGACGCAGCTTAAAGGCGAAACCGTCCGCCGCCATCTGGGACTGCCACTGCTCCACGTGAAAATGACAGCGGGGAGCGATCTATAAAAGGAAGCGAGACCGTGGCCTCAAGCGATCGTTTGTCTCCGGAGACGATCCTGCGGATTGCCGGGGGGATAAAATCGATGTGTCCGGACAAATCGTTTCCATCGCCTTGCTTTTCCGAATTCTTCGCGCGTCATCGATCGGCAGGAGAAAATGGGTGACATGCTAAGCGTTTTTTTTCAGCGTGTCGATGATGTGTTTTTCCGTGAGTTTGACAATGTCTTGGTAGCCGTATTTGTCATGGAGGTTCCACCCCCGCAGGGAGTTTAAAGACATGCTGAAAACCAGCATGTTTGCGGAGAAGAAAGGGTCTTCGACGCGGAAGACGCCGCGTTCGACGCCCCGGCGGATCATGCTTTCGAAGGCGGAAATGAGTTGTCTTTCGTTGTCTTTGGCCATTGCCAGGAATTTCTTGGGCAAAAACCTGGACTCCATGTGCATGAGCTTGATTTCGTCTTGGTATTGTTCCCCGAATTCCATCAAAGCGCGCACAGCCTTTCGGATTTGCTCTTCAGGATCATCAATGGTCATGATCCCGTTTTTCTCGAGCGTTTTAACCCATGTCTTATGATACAAATCGAACACCAAACACAGAACATCCTCTTTTTTCGAAATATAGGAATAAAGATTTCCCAGCGTGATTTTTGTGACACGCGAGATATCTCGCATGCTGGTGCTGGAGAAACCTTTTTTGATGAAGAGCTTGGTGGCTTTCGATGCAATGAGCAGATGTTTTTTACGGACGAGTTTGGGGTTTTTGATCCGCGTTTCGACCGTGTTTTCAGAGGCTTGAGCTTTTGCCATGACGTGATCTGTCCGTGCCCGTGATTTTTGGAATGGGGGATCTATACCTCATTTTCAGAGGCATCACAATATGATTGTCGTTCATTTGGCAAGTGGTTAAAAAGACCGGAAAAATGATAAATAATCGGGATAATTATAAATATATCTTGCTTTTCGGCTTCATTCTGATAAGGGAAATAACGAACGTTCGATAGGTTTGCGGAATGTTCATTCCTGGGTAGATAATATTTTTGGGCATCATGAACACGCTTTGCACCCTCAGTGCCATTGAAGGAAAAGCCTCTATGAAGCACTCGAAAAGCGTTCAAGTCGGGCTTATCCCCCGTCTTTTTTTCAGCGAAGTTTTTCAGCTGTTTCAATTTAAAAAGTTTTGTCCTGACGATGCGCGCCGTTCCCTCATCGTTTGAGGGATAAAAAATATTTCTGTTGAAGGAGGAGAATATGTCGTTAAATCAGTTGATCGATTCGCGAGATGTCCGTTTTACCCTCTTTGAAATGCTTGAGCTGGAGAAGTTGAGCCGGTTCGATGCGTTTAAGGATTTCGACCGCAGCGTCTATGAAGACACGTTGGAGCTGGCGGAAAAAATCGCCGTCGAGTTATTTTATCCATCCAATGCCGACGGAGACAAAAACGGCTTGAAATTCGACTCGAAAAAAGGCGAGGTGACGGTTCCGGAGTCTCTGCGCAAGGGATTCAATGCGTATGTGGAAGCGGGCTTTCATAGCCTGGCCCTGCCTGTGTCCGCCGGAGGAATGGGATTTCCTTCATCCGTCTCCATGGCGTGCGCGGAATATTTCAACGCGGGCAACACGGCCCTGAACATGTATGGCGGGTCGATCACCGGCGCGATGGCGCTCATCATTGCGTTCGGCAGTGAGGAACTCAAAAAAATGTTCCTGCCTAAAATGTTGGAAGGGAAATGGGGCGGCACGATGTGTCTGACTGAACCTTCCGCCGGATCCGATGTCGGGGCCCTGAAGAGCAAAGCGGTCAAACAAGCGGACGGCACTTATCTGATCACCGGGCAGAAGATTTTTATTTCCAACGGGGAACACGATATGGTGGAGAACATCATTCACCCGGTGCTGGCGAGGATCGAGGGAGATCCGGAAGGGACAAAAGGCATTTCCATCTTCATCGTTCCCAAATTCTTGGTCAATCCCGATGGAACACTCGGTCCCCGCAACGACATGATCTGCACGGGCATCGAACACAAAATGGGGCTTCGGGGAAACGCCACCTGTTCGCTGAGCTTCGGCGACAACGGCAAGTGTGTCGGTTACTTGTTGGGCAAAGAGCGTCAGGGGATGCAGATCATGTTCCATCTGATGAATGCCGCCCGGATCCACACCGGGGTTCAGGCGGAGGGCTGCTCCAGCGCCGCCTATCTGCATGCCGTCACCTATGCTCGCAATCGTGTTCAAAGCGCCCTCATTACCAATCCCAAGGGCGGCCCCGTCACCATTATCAATCACCCCGACGTCAAGCGGATGCTCCTTTACATGAAAAGCACCGTGGAAGGGATGCGCATGCTGTGTCTTTTCCTGGCCATTCATGAGGATATCATGCATGCCTCGAAAGACCCGGAGGAAGTCAAAGCCGCTACAGGCATTGTTGAAATCCTGACGCCCATCGTGAAAGCGGGAATCTCCGACGCCGCCTGGTTAGTGACGGCCGAAGCCATCCAAGTTTACGGCGGTTATGGTTATTGCCAGGAATACCCGGTTGAACAATATGCTCGGGACGTCAAGGTGCTCTCTATTTACGAAGGCACCAACGCCATCCAGTCACTCGATTTGACCATGCGCAAAATCCTCATGAACCCCGACATGTATAACTACACTCAACTGAGGAAATGGATGAACGACACCATCGCCAAGGCCAAAGGTATTGTGGAGGACAAGTATGTCAACCCGGTGGTCGAGGGCTTAGCGAAACTCGACGAGGTGATCGAAATGATGAAAAAGCAGTTGGGCGAAATGAAAATCCTGCTTCTGCTGAATAACGCCACCCCCTTCCAGCAGGCCATGTTCCCCCTCATTGTGGCATGGCTGCATCTGTGGAGTCTGACGATCACCACGCCGAAAGCCAAAGCGCTTCTCGGGGATGCCAAAGGGGCGGACCGCGCAAAAATCATCGCGGAAAATCCGGAAGCCGCTTTCTACAGCGGGCGCATGCTGTCGTCACAATTTTACATCGGCGCGGAGTTTCCGAAGTTTTTCGGCCGCATCGCTTGTATTCTGAACAACGAAGGCGCGGCGCTGAAAGCCGAATCGGACAACTTCACCGGTGCGTTGAAGGAATAGGAACGAGGGTGGAGATCTAATGGTTGACGAGGCTCATGAGGGATCGCTCCGAAATATCGGCAGCGGGCCCTCATGCCTTCTCCGACCGTGAAAACGACGGGACGGTCATGCAGACGGAGTTGCGGAATCGGCCTGAAGAGGTGCGTTGGATGCCCAATGCCTGGAGACAGCTGGGCGAAGAAAAAGCGAAACCATTTTTGAAGGAGGTCCCAAAGCATGTCGACGAAGCCGTGGCAAGAATTTTATGATTATTATGTGCCCCAAACAATCCGTTACCCTAAGATTCCGGCGCAGAAGATTTTTCAATTGACGGCCGCCGCTCATCCGAATCAAATCTGCACCAGCTTCTATGGAACGGAACTGACATTTTGGCAGGTTCGGGAACAGGTGTTGAGATTGGCCAATGCCCTCGCCGCTAAAGGTGTTCAGAAAGGTGACCGCGTGGGGATCCAATTGCCCAACACGCCCCAGTTCATCATCGCTTATTTGGCCGTGATGCATCTGGGAGGGATTGTGGTCAATATCAATCCCCTTTACACGCCGAAGGAACTTCAGTTCATTATCGCCAACACGTCCATGAACACGCTCATCACCTTTGATATGGTGCTTGCCAATGTCAGGCCGGTCGTGAAGGAGACCGGTTTGAAGCGCGTCATTGTGACCAAAGTGACCGATTATATCAACGGCTTGGGCGTCAGCACGGCAAAAAGTCTGGAGCTCGAGGAAGGCTGGCTTCACTTTTCCGAACTGATCGAAAACTGCAAAGACACACGCCCGCCGCGTGTGCCGATCGTTCCCTCCGATCCTGCGATGATTCAGTTCACCGGGGGGACGACAGGGTTTCCCAAAGGTGCGCTTTTGACGCACGGCAACCTGGTGGCCGCTACGTTTCAATGCGGCATGTGGGCCTCCCCCGGCTCCTATTCGCCCATCGCCATGCCGCAAAGTGAACGCAGTGCTTTGTGCGCCTTGCCGTTCTTTCATGTTTACGGCAACATCGCCGCCATGAACTGGGCGTTTTTCGGATGCGCCAAGCAGATCTTGATGCCACGCTTCGAGATCGATGAAATATTAGATGCGATTGTGAAGGCGGGACATATCACATATTTCCCGGCGGTTCCCACGATGATCACCGCGATTGTCAATCATCCCAAGGCCGCGAGCATCGATCTAGGCCGGCATTTGGGCCTTTTGAATTCCGGTGGAGCCCCGATGCCGGTGGAGTTGATCGAGCGTGTCATCGACTTGGGGATTCCTTTCAACGAAGGATACGGCCTGAGTGAGACAAGCTCTATTACGATTTCTAATCCGCTTTCATACAATAAGGTCGGTTCGATCGGGATTCCCATGCCGGACAACGAGTTTCGTCTCGTGGATGTCGAAAACGGCGTGGAAGACGTTAAACCGGGGCAGCCGGGCGAACTTTTGGTGAAGGGGCCCACGGTGATGTCGGGCTACTGGAACAATCCCGAGGAGACAAACAATCAGCTCACCGACGGTTGGCTGCATACCGGCGACATCGCGCAGGCGGATGAAGACGGTTTCATCTTTATCGTGGATCGCAAGAAAGACATGATCATCGCCAGCGGTTTCAATATCTATCCCCGTGAGATCGAGGAAGTTCTCTATGAACATCCAAAAGTTTCCGAAGCGGTGGTTATCGGTATCCCCCACGACTACCGAGGCGAAACCGTCAAGGCGTTTATCGTGTTGCAGCCGGGTCAGACGGCCACCGAACAGGAGATCATCGACTTCTGCAAGAGCAGGATGACGGCGTACAAGGTGCCCAAGCTTGTCGAGTTCCGAAGTTCCGTGCCGAAATCGCCGGTGGGCAAGATTCTGCGCAAGGTGCTGCGCGACGAGGAGTTGGCCAAGTTGAAGAAGTGATTTTTGTCGTCGGGAACGGTTGCGGCCGTTTTCGTCGCAAGATTTAACATTCATTCGGAAAGGAGACAAAGATGAAAGCAGAAGACGTAAAAACCGTCGCCATGATCGGGGCGGGGGATATGGGACATGGCATCGCCGCCTGCTGTTTGATGGGAGGCTATAAA
Organism: uncultured Smithella sp.; assembly: GCA_964589235.1. Lineage (GTDB taxonomy): Bacteria > Desulfobacterota > Syntrophia > Syntrophales > Smithellaceae > UBA8904. The sequence goes on from CAZPTW010000034.1 coordinate 7,382, forward strand.
GTCATCCTTCGGGATATCGAGCAGAAGTTTGTGGATAAGGGGATGGCAGGGATCAAAGCCAGCTTCGATAAATTCAAGGAAAAAGGCAAAATGACCCAGGAGGCCTATGACGACGCTTTCAAACGTCTGGTGCCCATGATTGATCTGAAAGAGGCCGTCAAAGAGGCGGATTTCATCATCGAAGCCGTGCCGGAAAAAGTCGATCTCAAGAAAAGCGTGTTTGCCGATTTGGATAAATTTGCCCCCAAACACGCCATCTTGGCTTCCAATACCTCCAACATCAGCATCACGGAGATCGCCTCCGCGACGCAGAGGCCGGATAAGGTCATCGGCTATCATTTCTTCAATCCCGCCATCCTGATGAAGCTTGTGGAGGTCATCAAAGGAAAAGGAACCTCGGATGAGTCCATCCAGGTCGGCTATGACATCGCGAAAAAAATCAACAAAGTTCCGGTGATCGTCAAGAAGGATTCGCCGGGTTTCATCTATAACCGGGTCAACGAGCCCACGCTTCTTTTGCTTTCGAAAATCGTTGAAGCCGGACATCCCTCTCCGGAGGAATTCGACGCGGCCTTCAAATCCGTCATGCCCATGGCGCCGTTTGAATTGACGGATTACGTCGGCATCGATGTCGCGTTGCATGGTCTGGAGTACTTCGCGCAGGTGCTGTCCAAAGATTTCAAACCCTCCGATGCGATTTTGGCGTACTTGAAATCTGGGAATCTGGGGAAGAAGACGGGCAAAGGGTTTTATGACTGGTCCAAAGGCCGACCAACGATCGATCTGACCAAAGCCACCAAGGAATATGACCTCAATCATCTGATTGCCCTTCAAGTCAACGAGGCCACCAAACTCCTTGAAGAAGGCGTCGTGGATGACCCCAAAGAAATCGATCTGGCGATGGCCAACGGCGGCGGCTCGCCATTTGGTCCCTTTACGCTGGCGCAGAGTATCGGTTACCCGACACTCGTGGCCAAGTTGGAAGAGATCCACAAGAAATTCCCGCTGGATGTTTTCATGCCCACGAAAACCATGAAAGAGGGCCGAATCAAAGTATGAGTGAAATGCGATTTTCGTTTCCCTGATGACGCGTTGTCGTCGGGGAGGTCGGTTTCTTCGGTCGTTTGAGACAAAAATCAACGCCCGGATCCATGAACATGGACCCGGGCGTTTTCTATGCGGGACTTGTCCGTCGATTATTTCTTCTTGGCGACTTTTTTCGCCGCCGGTTTTTTTGCAACGGATTTTTTAGCGGTCGTTTTCTTGGGGGCCGCTTTCTTGGGTGCGGCTTTTTTCATCGGCGCTTTTTTTGCCGCCGGCTTGGGGGAAGCCTTTTTCTTGGCCGCGGGTTGGGCGGCGGGTTTCGTCTTCGCCGCTTTCACCGCCGCGGTGACGGCCTTCTTCACCGCCTTGGCGGTTCTCACGATCTCTTTGGCCCGGGCCATGACCTTTCCGGTTGCCTGCCTGACGGCTTTCTTCGCCGGGCCTGCGTTTTTCAAAGCGGCCTGAGCGGCGGCCAGGCGGGCGATCGGGACACGGAAGGGCGAGCAACTGACATAGTCAAGACCGGTCAGATGGCAAAATTCGATGGAACTCGGCTCTCCCCCGTGTTCTCCGCAGATGCCGACTTTCAATTTGGGATTGACACCGCGGCCTTTTGTGACGGCCATCTGAATCAACTGGCCGACGCCGTCACGATCGAGCACGCGGAACGGATCGACGGGAAGAATTTTCTTGGCGACGTATTCCGGCAGGAATTTGCCGGCGTCATCGCGGCTGTAACCGAATGTCATCTGCGTTAGGTCGTTGGTGCCGAAGGAGAAGAAAGCGGCCTCTTTGGCGATTTCATCGGCGGTGACGGCGGCGCGCGGCACTTCGATCATGGTGCCCACGGTGTAGTCGACCTTCACCCCTGTTTCTTCCATGACTTTTTCGGCGATGGCCACAATGAGACTTTTCTGAGAGGTCAGCTCTTTCACGGTACCGACCAGCGGCACCATGACTTCAGGCTTGGCATCCACGCCTTCTTTCACCAACTGGCAGGCGGCTTCGAAAATCGCGCGAGCTTGCATTTCGGTGATTTCCGGGTAGGTGATACCCAATCGGCAGCCGCGATGGCCCAACATCGGGTTGAATTCGTGCAGGGATTCCACTTTCGCCTTGACGGCCTCGATGGAAATGCCCAGTTCCTCGGCCATTTCTCTTTGACTCGCTTCTTCGTGCGGAACGAATTCATGCAGCGGCGGGTCGAGCAGACGGATCGTGACACCGTAACCTTCCATTGCCTTGAGAATGCCGTAGAAATCTTCCCGCTGCATGGGCAGCAGTTTGGCCAGGGCTTTCTTGCGGCCCTCCAGATTGTCGGCCAGAATCATTTCGCGCACGGCTTTGATGCGGTCTCCTTCGAAGAACATGTGTTCGGTGCGGCAAAGACCGATGCCCTGCGCGCCGAAGTTGCGGGCGACGGCTGCGTCGTGCGGTGTGTCGGCGTTCGTGCGGATGCCGAGTTTTTTAGCTTCGTCAGCCCACTGCATAATGACGCCGAAATTGCCGGAGAGTTCCGCCGGAATGGTTTTGACTTCCCCCAGCATCACTTCGCCTGTGGACCCGTCCAGAGAAATGTAGTCACCTTCTTTAATGACGATATCTTTGATTTTGATGGTTTTCTGCGAGTAGCTGATGTCTAGATCGCCGCAACCGGACACGCAGCATTTGCCCATCCCACGGGCCACAACCGCCGCGTGCGAGGTCATGCCGCCGCGGGCCGTCAAAATGCCTTGGGCGGCTGTCATGCCTTTCAAGTCTTCAGGCGAGGTCTCGATGCGGACCAAGATGACTTTTTCGCCGCGCTTGTTCCATTCTTCGGCGTCATCCGCGTTGAAAACGACTCGGCCGGTGCCGGCGCCGGGGGAGGCCGGAAGCCCCTTGGTGATGACGTTGCGGGTGGCGCTTGGGTCGAAGGTCGGATGGAGCAGTTGATCGAGAGAGGAAGGATCAATACGCAAAAGCGCCGTTTTCTTGTCGATGAGTTTCTCATTGACCATGTCCACCGCGATTTTGACGGCGGCGGCGGCCGTGCGCTTGCCGGTGCGGGTCTGGAGCATCCAGAGTTTCTGATCCTGAATGGTGAATTCGATATCCTGCATTTCTTTGTAGTGCCGTTCGAGCTTTTTGTAAACTTTGACCAAATCCTCATAGGCTGCGGGCATGTATTCTTCCAAGGATGGATATTTGGCGGCGCGTTCCTCTTCGGAAACATTGTTGTCTTTGGCCCAGCGCTTGGAGCCTTCAATGGTGACCTGCTGCGGGGTGCGGATGCCGGCCACGACGTCTTCCCCCTGCGCGTTAATCAAATATTCGCCATAAAACAGGTTCTCGCCGGTGGCGGGGTCACGCGTGAAGGCCACGCCTGTGGCGCAGTTTTCGCCGCGATTGCCGAATACCATGGCCTGGACGTTGACAGCCGTTCCCCAACTGTCGTCAAAGCCGTTCATCTTACGGTATAAAACGGCGCGTGCCGTATTCCAGGACATGAACACGGCGCCAATGGCGCCCCAAAGCTGTTCTTTGGGATCGGATGGAAATTCCTTGCCCAGTTTTTCCAAGATGAGATTTTTATAGCGACGAACCAGTTCTTTCAAGTCCTCGACCGTCATATCCAAGTCGGCCTTGATGCCCTTTTCGGCTTTCAGTTCGTCCATGACTTCTTCAAATGGATCATGGGCGTCTTTGTCCTCAGGCTTGAGACCCATGACGACATCGCCGTACATCTGAACGAAGCGGCGGTATGAATCCCAACCAAATCTTTCGTTTCCGGATTTGCGGATGATGCCTTCAACGGTTTCGTCGTTCAACCCGAGATTAAGGACGGTGTCCATCATGCCGGGCATCGAAACCCTGGCCCCGGAGCGCACGGAAAGAAGCAAAGGGTTTTTCGGATCACCAAAGGTGGCTCCCATGACTTTTTCGACTTTTTTCAAAGCCGCTTCCACTTCCCGGTCCAAACCCGGGGGCAACTGCTTGTTGTTTTTGTAGAATTCCCCGCAGACCTCTGTGGTGATCGTGAATCCCGCAGGAACCGGGATTCCCAAAGACGACATTTCGGCCAGGTTTGCGCCTTTGCCGCCGAGAAGGTTTTTCATGCCGGCCGTGCCTTCATTGATCCCCTTCCCGAAAGTGTAAACACGTTTAGCCATATTCTATATCTCCTTTGGAAAGAATTTTCTGTAAACCTTTAAGCGTTGAGTTTCATAAATGAAATCGACGATACTGTAAAGCATTTTTTGTTTTCTTCTCATAAAAACCCCCGCCAGGGGTGGGGCGGGGGCTTTTACTTAGGGGCTATATCTAGAGGGAGGGGTTTTAGCTGATGAGGCTCTTGAGCGCGTCCACCACCGGTGACGTGAAAAGAGCGACTAAAATGGTCAAAAGGGCGAACGAACCGATGGCTTCACTCAAATAGAGCTTTTCATATTTGCGCTTCAGGGAAGCAATGATCAATCCGCCGATGATCAGGCAACCGAGATGAAAGAATGGAAAAGTGGTTTCACCGGTCGCGCTGAATTGGGCAAAGCCGAACGTGGCGGTGGTGAGAACCATAAAACCGACCAAAAGAATCATTTGGATCACTTTTTTCATGTCGCTTCTCCTCCTTGCTTTGGAAAAATTGGATCGCCTTTTCATAAAGGTTCATGAAAAAAATGTGCCAAAAAAGAGGAGCGGGGATGAATTTTGTAAATAATTGATATGATAATGAATTTTAGATGAGCTTGAACAGCGCCTTCCGTAATGGGTGCACGAAAAAGATTTCATTGAAAGAAACGTTCAATTTTGATGAAAAAAGGGGAAAAAAAATTTAAACCCGTGTGGCGCAAGGGGGGTGGTTTGAACCCGACGGGAACCATATCGAAAAGATAAGCTCATCGAGTCGATGACGCTTGCTCGGGGCAGAGTCGATTTTCTTCAAAGGCTTTACCGATATCCGATGCTATGCTAAAAAAAGTCATGAGAGATCGAAAAATCCATAAAAAAGCATTGTTTAGAAAAAGGCATTGGCATTCGGGGCGGAAAGCCCACAGCTCTTCCGCTGTTCATGTGATGAGACCGGACATCGCTCCGTCCCTGAAGAGTGTGCTGGCAAAGATCGGCAAGCCGCCCGAGCATCCTTTCGTGCCGGACGATTTCCAGGTTCGCGCGCTCGAGGCGATCCAACAAAGCGATTGCCTGGTCATCGCCCCGACTGGATCAGGCAAAACCTGGATTGCACGCGAAGCGATTGTGTCGATTTTGGCCAATCGTGGACGGGTGTGGTACGCCTCCCCCCTCAAAGCACTTTCCAACGCCAAGTGGGTGGAATTCGGTTTGCATTTCGATTTCCAAAATGTCGGCATCATCACCGGCGACACCAAGGAAAACACGGAGGCCCCGATTATCGTCGGGACGACAGAGATTTTGCGAAACCAGCTTTATGATGCCATGCATCGTGGAGAGGATTTGAACTGTGACTTGGTGATTCTGGATGAGGCCCATTATTTGGGCGATCTCGACCGGGGTGTGGTCTGGGAGGAAATCATGATCTATCTGCCGGTGCGCGTAAACTTGCTTTTGCTTTCCGCCACGATCGGCAACGGTGAGGAGA
>CAZPTW010000035.1:0-12927 GCA_964589235.1 uncultured Smithella sp.
ATCCCCACGCGCGAGATCAACTCCAGAAGCCTGCGTTCATCTTCAATGCCTGTCGCAATCGTCAGGAGATCACGAAATGTAATGCCTTTGAAACGAGCCGGTTGCTGAAAACTGTAGGCAATACCCGCCTTGGCCCTCTCGGTGATCGAAAGCGACGATATATCCCGCCCGTTAAAAATGACCGATCCTTCCGTCACCGGATTGATTCCCATGATCAATTTCGCCAGTGTGGTTTTGCCACTTCCATTGGGCCCCGTGATGGCATAAAATTTTCCGTCTTCAAAGGTGAAACTGATCCCATCGATAATATGACGGTGCCCGTTTTTTTGGGCGTCGTCATCCGGGACGATAAAATAAAGATTTTTAAGCTCCAACATGAATAAACTTCACCTTTTCCCTACATGATTTCAAAAGCGCTATATGCCTGTTTAGACGATCTGTCAATAGGGGGAATTGACGGCTGCTGGACCAATGTGTTGCGATCATCAAAAAAGCCGAGCATCACCGGCTTTTTGACGTCACGAAGAAGGATGTCCATTTTCGTTCTTCTTATCCCATTCCCCAATCTTCGTCTCTCCTTCGCTCACGCCTCTCCCGCTCGTTTGGGATAACCGGTAATGGCGCGGATTTCCTCATACAAGGGTTTGAGCCTCTTGTACATCTGCAAATAAACACGCCGGTAGAGCCGATCATAAATTTGATGTGTGTTGTCATTCGGCTCAAAAAATTCTCCGACGTGCGTCATGGCCGTTACGGCCTCTTTGAAATTTCGATGAAGCTTCAAACCAACGGCTGCGTCAATCGCGGCGCCCAGTCCTGATGTCTCGTAGATGTGCGACCGGGCCGTCGGCATGCCGAAAATATCCGCCGTCAGCTGCATGGCGGCGTCGCTTTGCGACCCTCCACCGGACACCCGCAGTTCCGTTATTTTCACGCCGCTGCGATCTTCCTGGCGCTCTTTGCCCTCGCGCAGCGCGTATGCCAGACCTTCCAAGATGGCCCGATAAAAATGCGCCCGGTTATGAACATCGCCGAATCCGATGACGGCGCCCTTGGCCTCCGGGCCGGGAATCTTGATCCCCGGAGACCAGTACGGCTGAAGAATCAATCCCATGGAACCAGGCGGAACCTCGTGCAACAATTGCTCGATAAGAGTTTCGACTTCCACACCTCGTTCCTCGGCAATCTGCTGCTCGAGATGCGCGAACTGTTCTTTAAACCAGCTGACCATCCAATATCCCCGGTAGATCTGAATTTCCAGGGAATACGCATTCGGCACCGCCGATGGATAAGGCGGAATCAGCGGAATCGTTTCGATGTATTTGTAATGGGTCGTGTTAATGGTGGCGGTGGTTCCGTAACTCAGACACCCAATATGAGGTTCGAGGCATCCCGCGCCGATCACCTCACAGGCTTTATCCGCCGCGGCCGCGATGACGGGCAATCCTTCCGGAATTCCTGTTTCCTCGGCAGCCCGACGAGTGATTTGCCCCAAGACGCCGGCAGGAGGAACGAGATCCGGTAACATTTCCGGTTCGATCTGCGTCGCCTGCCATTTCCAATTCCACAACGGCGCCCAAGACTTCTTCTTGTAATCAAAAGGGACATATCCCACCTGACAACCGACCGAATCCACAAAGCGACCGGTCAAGCAGTAGGTCAAATAGCCGGAAAGAAATAAATACTTATGTGTCTTACGCCAAATCTCCGGCTGATATCGTTTGATCCAGTTGCTTTCCGCTTCCGCTTGAAGATAAGCCACTGTTTCGCTCATTCCGGACACTTTAAACCCCAACCCCCATAATCCCCCGATGGGTTTCAGACCGCTCGTGCGCCGCTGATCCAACCAAACGATTGCAGGACGAAGCGGCTTGCCATTTTTATCGACATTCACCATTGTGGCGCGCATGGTGGTCAACGCCACCCCGGCAATGGCCTCCTTGGCGACGCCTGTTTCATTCCAGAGCATTTGGCAGGCCTGACACAGCGACGTCCAGTACGCGTTGGCCTCGTGTTCAGCCCAGCCTGGTTCGCGGGAGATATAAGGTTTGAAAGGAATCCGCGTCTTATAGAGCAACCGGCCCTGCAAATCAAAAACGAGCGCCCGGACGGATTGCGTACCGTTGTCAATACTGAGGATCAATTCTTTGCTCATGGATGCTCAAAATCAATTCGTAGAGTTACACCACAAACTTAAAGAGCAGGCAATGTCCATTTGCCTGCTCTTTAAGTGGGATTGAAATTTAAAATTACTTTTTGGGTGCCGCCTTCTTGGCAACTTTCTTTGCTGCGGGTTTCTTTGCAGCAGCCTTTTTCGCGACTTTCTTTGCCGGAGCTTTCTTTGCGACCTTCTTCGCTGCTTTCTTTGCGACCTTCTTTGCTGCCTTCTTTGCTGTTGCTGCCATTGGGTTTCGCCTCCTTTAATTGAGTTTACTTCTTCGTGATAGAATCAGTAACATTTATTCATTTATTTTAATTTTACTTCATTTTTTTTTATCGGTCAATAAAAAGTGTAAGATCATTATCTTTTTTTTTAATTTTTATTTCGGAAAAAGAAAAAAAATCTTTAGATTTTTTTTCTACGGCCCCAAGAGATGAATTCACGGACAACAACCGCATCTCAGGAAATGTAGAGCCAGAAAGCATTTGATGAGAGAAGGATTGGATCGAACGTTGAACGACAATGGCGAGTTTTAAAAATAATGTCTGCCGCCGATGAAACGCTCGGCGTAATAGGCGCTGTTTAAAGATTCAACACAGATTTTCTTCCCGCGTGACGGAGCATGAATGAATTGATCCTCACCGATATAAACGCCCACATGCGATACTTTCCCTCTCCCGGTCGTCGCAAAGAAAACCAAATCGCCTTTACGCAGAGCCGCTCGGTCGACGGGCCATCCACTTTGATACTGAGCCATTGAATGGCGAGGCAAATTCAAACCGTTCAACTGATAAACCGTCATCGTCAGACCGCTGCAATCGAATCCTTCATCAGCATTGGTTCCACCCCATAGATAAGGCACGCCGACAAAAGTTCTCGCCGTTTTCACAATCTGCTCCCGCAAAAATTCATCTCCCAGCTGTTTCCTTTTGGCCGCGGCATACTCTTCGGGCAACACGATATAGAACGCTTCGATGATCCCCGCGTTTTGCAGCGTCTGAGCTCGTTGTCTGGCTTGATCTTTCGACACAAAGTTGCCGAAGCGAACCTTGAAAAGACCGTCAGGCGCCTTGAAGTAGGTGGCTTCGAGCCCCTGGCTTTTCAGTTTCTCCGTCAGGCGAACGGCATTTTCAACTTTTACGAAAGCGCCTGCTTGGATCGTATACCCCATCGCCGCAATCGTTTTTGGGGAGGAAGGCGGGGGGAAAGACTCGACCATGGTGCCGCGAGGCCCGCAAGACGCGGCAACAAAACAAACGACCATTAAAAAAAGAGGATGAAGGCATCGACTGCTTATTTTCATCATGAGCGTTGTCTAATCGTCCGGCTACGGCCTCAAAAAATGTTTTCGCACGAAGCTTTGCGCCTCTTCCTTTGACGTAATTCTGTTTTCGAGCTGTTCTTCTTCCAAAAGACGAAGAATCTCGCCGATTCTTCGACCCGGATCAATACCCATTTCAATCAGATCGTTTCCCGACAGCCATCGCGGCGGATGCAAGGCCTCATGTTCCAGCTCATTTAAGTGCTTTTGACAGAAGTCATAATCATCCAATTGGCCATGGCTGCCCAAACAATCCAGACGATGCAGCTGCATGTGTAAATCGAAATCCGGCATTCGCAAAAAACGTTTAAGCCTGGAGGGCCGCATTTTTTTCACATTCATGAAGTCCATATGATGGTGAATCAGCACCATCACTCGTTCGCGGAGACTTCTGGAAAACCTCAAGCGCTCGGCGATGTCTTGCGCGATTTTTTCTCCGAGTCTCACATGACCGTAAAAATGAATTCCGTTTTCATCCTTGATCTGCGAATCGACCTTGCCCACGTCATGCAAAAGAACGGCCCAGGCCAACGCGGGAGGCGTGAATGGAGCCGTTTCGGAAGAAAGGATATCCAGCATCATCATCGTATGCTCCCAAACATCCCCTTCCGGATGAAAACGAGCCGGCTGTTCAACCCCACGTAACCGTTCGACCTCAGGGAGAATGCGTCTTAAAAGTCCCGTCTCTGACAAAAGCTCAAAACCCCGCCTGGCCCCACCAAGCGTCAGAATCTTTTGGATCTCCTCCGAAATTCTTTCCGCGCTGACCCCGAGGATCCACTCCGCCTGGTTGGTTATCGCTTGCTGGGTGTCGGGGGCCAGTGAAAAAGAAAGATTCGCGGCGAAACGAACCCCCCGGAGCATTCTCAGATAGTCTTCCCTGAACCGACTTCCTGGATCACCGATCGTGCGAATGACTTTTTTCTTCAAGTCGTCCAGACCGCCCACATAATCGATAACATCACCGGTCAATGGATCCATCAACAATCCGTTGACCGTGAAGTCCCGCCGCAAGACATCCTCCTCAGCCGTCGCAAAATGAATGCTCGAAGGCCGTCGTCCGTCCTGATAGACATCATCGGTGCGATAGGTCGCCACTTCGAAAGGATGGCCATCCATCATCACAAGAATGACGCCGAACTTGATGCCCACAGGCACTGTTCGTTGAAAAAGCCCCATCACCTGTTTTGGAACCGCGGATGTGACAATGTCGTAATCCCCGGGCGTCACGCCGCGCAGAGTGTCCCGGACACAGCCGCCGACAAAAAAGGCCTCATGTCCATTTTGTCTGAGATGTTCGACAATCTTTAGAGCTCCGGCGAGCTTTTCATCCGCCTGATCCCCCATCGTTTTGCTCACCTCTTCCTCTTCCCTCTATCCTTGAAAAAGTGATTCAAGGGATAAGCCGATAGCGACAAGATCCGATCAAGCCGGTCTCTTGCCCAGCTTAATCGCGCAAAACTCGCCGCACATGGAACATCCTTCTTCATTGGCGCTTTTGCTCTTTTCCAGAAGGGCAAGAGTCTTTTCCGGGTCGATGGAAACATCGATCTGCCCCTGCCAGTCGAAATTTTTCCGGCATTGCGACATCTTCAAATCCCGCTCGCGGGCCCCGGGAACGCCTTTGGCGATATCGGCGATATGCGCGGCGATTCTCGAGGCGATCACGCCGTCTCGAACATCCTGAAGTGTGGGTAAACGCAAATGTTCAGCCGGTGTCACATAGCAAAGAAAATCGGCGCCGGCGGAGGCGGCAATCGCCCCCCCGATCGCGGACGTGATATGATCGTATCCTGGAGCGATATCCGTCGGCAGAGGCCCTAGAACATAAAATGGAGCGCCTCGGCATATTTTTTTCTGTAACTTGATATTGGTCTCGATATCCGGAATCGGCACATGACCCGGCCCTTCGATCATCACCTGCACGCCGGCCGCCTGGGCACGTTCGGCCAATTGTCCCAGGACGATCAATTCGGCGACCTGCCCATGATCGGTGGCATCACAAATTGCGCCGGGTCTCAAGCCGTCTCCAAGGCTTAAAACCATATCGTAACGACGCGCGATCTCCAGCAAGCGATCGTAATCCTCATAGAGTGGGTTTTCCCGCCCGTTGCAATGCATCCAATTCGCCGTCATCGAACCGCCTCGGCTGACAATTCCCAAAACTCGGCCCTGTCTTTCCACCGCGTCTACGGTTTGGCGATTGACCCCGCAATGAACCGTGATGAAATCGACACCATCACGGCCGTTTTCCTCGATCACATCGAACAGATCGTCCGCCGACATCTCGGAGATGGCCTTCCCCGCATCGAGCATTTTGACGGCGGCCTGGTAGATCGGCACTGTCCCGATGGCCACGGAAGATTTCTTCATCACCGCTTTGCGAATTTCCGCCAAACGGCCGCCTGTGGACAAATCCATCACGGCGTCTGCGCCCGCGGCAATCGCCACAGCCAGTTTTTCGAGTTCCTGATTCACGTCATTGTTGTCCTTCGATGTTCCGATATTCGCGTTGATTTTGGTTCGCAAGCCTCGGCCGATGGCAAGCGGGCGGATGGACGAATGGTTTATATTCCGGCAGATGACGATCGTGCCATCTGCCAGCCCCCGCCGGATATATTCCGGATCAACCCCTTCCACACCCGCGCAGATTTTCATTTCTTCCGTCACGACCCCCTGGCGGGCTTTTTCCAACTGTGTCATTTTCTCCTCCAAAAATCCATCCTATGGTCGATCAACTGATCTTGCAGCAAGAATCAGCTCGGCCACTTTTCTCCCTGACAAGAGCATGCCTCCGAAAATCGGTCCCATTCTCGGTCCTCCAAAAGCCGCATTCGCCGACATACCGGCGACATACACGCCGGGGCAAATCTCTGTCGTGTTCTCAAGCGTCAAACGCTCCGCTTTATCCGCCCACATGGAGCGCTCTCCCATGATTTTTCCTGACGGGGTCCTAAACTGCATGTCCGCCTTACGCTCGATCACCTTCAAAACCTCCGTTGCATGGCCGGTGGCATCGACCACACATCCAGCCGCGATCGTCATCGGATCGACATGCAGCCCCGCCATTTCGACCGGTGACCAGTTGATCACAAGCCCAGTCACGTTTCCATCCCGGATCATCACATCCTCGACGCTCATGCAGTTGAAAATCGTCGCGCCGGCTCGCGCGGCCTTTGAACAGAGGGTCGAAACCGCCTCGACGGCGTCGGCGGTATAATACCCATCGCCGTAAGGCCGCGTGCGCACGTCGAACTGATCGAGAATCTCCTTGGCTTCGGCCTGTATGACAATTTCATTGAACATCATTCCACCACCCCACATGCCGCCGCCAAGACTCAGCTTGCGCTCAAAAAGGGCGACACGCTTTCCCGCCGACGCCAAATAATACGCCGCGACCAGCCCCGAAGGCCCACCGCCCACCACAGCGACATCCACCGATGTGGCCGCCATCAACTTTTCATAAAACCGCTCGATAATCGCCTTTGACACAATGATTTCATCCAATACCATTTTCCTATTTTCTCCCTTGTTATGACAAATGTTTCATCAGCTTGAGCACTTTTCCAGCAACATCCTCCGGATTCTTGCCCAATATTCGAATCATCGGTTCCTTTCCCCACCCGCCGGTATCATAGATCACGTCGGGGACACGCTCGGATCGCATCAGCACGTGATGCACACCCCACTCCAGGGTGCAGCCGTCTTGCGACTGCCGATCGGCCGGTTCATCGGACCGGCTGAAACAAGACACGGCAAAGCCGATTTTCCCGCAGATCTCGACGAGTTCTTTGCTATAGCGGATATTCATCGCGCACCGGCATTCAGGATAGTGTCTCATCACGGTCAGAACGACATGCGCCATATGCTCCGAAGCGCCAAACGCAGGACCCGACACCACACGGATTTCATCCCGCACCCGGATGATTCTTCCTGGGAACCCCGCCACATCCTTTTCGGTTTTCGCTTTCGGTTTGGCATAAACCAAATTCGAGGAAACCTCCGGAATCAGGCGCCCCAAAGGCGCCGACATGAATTTGAAAATCGCCTTTTGAAGATCGATCAGACACGCTTGCTTCTGAGCGGTCCACATCGTCGTTGACAAGGCATGGACTGAACCATGTCCTTTTCCTATCGGCAGTCCATTGGCAATCGCTTTCGTGACAAGGGTTTTGGCTTGACGGACGGCGTCGACGACAGGGTAACCGATCGCCAAAAAAGCCGCCAACGCCGAAGCGAACGTACAGCCTGTTCCATGCGAATTTTTCGTGGGAATCCAAGTCGCCTGGAACTCATGGTACGTTTTCCCGTCGTAAAGAATGTCCAGACTGATCTTTCTTCTTCTTTCTGGGAGATGTCCTCCCTTGATGACCACATTTCTCACGCCGGTCTTCGCAATGACGCAGGCCGCCCGCCTCATATCCGCCGCCGATTGGATTCTCATCCCCGTCAACACCTCCGCTTCCGGAATGTTCGGTGTCACAGCCGATGCTAGGGGCAGCAATCTTTCTACAATCGCCTTTCTCGCCTGCGGCCTCATGATGGCGCGTCCGCCCTTGGCAATCATCACCGGATCGACCACCACCTTTTTAATGTGATACTCAAGAATTTTCTCGGCCACAACCCGAACGGCGCTCTCCGTCAGAAGCATGCCAGTTTTTACCGCATCCGCACCGATGTCGGATAAAACCGAATCCATTTGCGCGGCGATGAATGTCCGAGGAACAGGGAAAATCCCTTGCACGCCGATCGTGTTTTGAGCGGTGAGCGCCGCAATTACGCTCGTCCCATAACATCCACTGGCTGTCACCGCCTTCAGATCAGCCTGAATACCGGCCCCTCCCCCACTATCGGACCCTCCGACACAAAGAACACGGAAAGGTTTTTTCATTTAAGAAACCTCTGGAAAAACATCTTTTTGCCAATACCTCACCATCAGAAGATCGCCTTTTCCGACGCGGATGAATGCCGGAGATGACACGACGATATTGCTGATCCCTCGAGACTGCGCAGCGGTCAAGCATTCACGCGACAACGGATATTCAAACCCGGATAAGGTAATATCTTCAACCACGGGGGAGAGGGCGATCAGCGATACGAGACAACCGACCGCATCGATCAACCGGATGTCCGGATCCGCGATCCTCACCTCCACAAATTCGTCGACCAATTGCGCGGAAACCCCTGATTCTTTTACCCGCATCAATAGATGAATGTTGGCCAGCGCATGGTCGATCCTCCCGCCCAAAGCCCCCCATATCTCAATGGCAGAAGGCTTCAAGCCCAAGGCGTAGTCGAGCGCAAGCGCCGTATCTGTAAAGTCTTTATTGACGGGGTATCTGATGATCTCGGCCCCCCGCCGCTCATAGTCGCCCAAAAGGTCAAAATCGAGGGAATCCATATCTCCGACAATCACATCGGGACAAAGCCCCAACGCGTTCAGATGCCTCGCGCCACCGTCACAGGCGATCAGCACCCGATCCCCATGAAGCGAAGCCCTTTTTTCGTAAAAATCTTTGTTCCCCAAACGCCCGCCGGTTACGATAATTATGTCTTTCGGCATCTGTCATCACCGTCATTAAAAAAGCCATACCCTTTCTCCTGAAGGATATGGCTCAGATCGGTCTGTGAATTTATGCCACTCCCTACGCCGGCATTACCCGGGTCAGGTTCAAAGGGTATGATCTCAGCCGGTGAATCGATTCACGATCGGTTTACCGGCACCCCTTTTAAAAGCTAATACATTCATTTTGAAAAAGCAACGACTTTGTCAACTCCCGTAAGAGATTGCCGAATGGTGGAGAAAAAAAAGAGACCAGCCGTATAGCCTGCCGGGCTGCTTTTACCGCCGGACAAGTCCTTTAGGATGGACATTCACACAGACCTAACCGACACCTCTTGTTTTGATGTAAGTTCACGCGAAAAATCTATACTAACGGTAGTTACCTTAGCTTTTTCCAATGCGTGTAATTTCGTTGCGATCGTAATTGATAAGAGAAGGAATATTCGCGATAATCATTTCATTTCTTCGCATACTTATTATATGCCTCCTTTATCATCTCATCGCATTTGAATTTCTTATAGCCTTTAAAGAAAGGCAGATCGACAATTGTCAAGAATAAAGATTTGACGCTAATTGTACGACTATTTACATGGGCCGCAGACCAGTTTGCCGTCGCAATTAGAAAACCCTGCAAAACAGGTCTTCCATTGATCGCTGTCCAGACAATGGGTATGCTTATTCCCCTTCTTATCCTTGCAGTCATTGCAGCACATCCTGTTGTTCTGGGCCAGCGAGCAGTTCCCGCAGCTTTTTTCGAAACTTCCTTGACACATCAGAGTGCCGCCTGCGTTCATGACGCCGCTTGCGCATTGATCCGCCTGTTCCAGTTCGGTCGTGACGAACCCCTTTATGGAAAGGGGTTTACACTCGCACTTCAGGGTCCCTTTTTCATTGAGAACGCAATTGCCGCATGAATTTTTGTAGCTGCCGCCGGGCGCCTTTTTGCCCGCCTCCCGGGCGGCGGAGGTCAGTTCAACAAGGCCTACCTTGACGGCGCTTGTCGGGGGAACCGGAGGAGTCAATCCGGGGCGGGACGGCACTCCGACCACTTCAATGCTTTTGACGATTCCGGCCGCAATAATCACGCTGGATCCGGTCAGAATAGCTCCTGTATTCGTACGCAGGCAAACCGTGACGGAATTCTTTCCCGACTGCGTCCATCCGATTTTGCTCAGATGCAGCAATTGCGCCTCCTTGGCGTTTTGCAGTCCGTCGAAGGCATTCGCCAGTTTCACATAATCCTGCCCTTCGCTTACCCTGGCGAGAAATTCCTCGTACGGCTTTACCATATCTTGTTCTTTGTCGCTGGTCAGATTGATAATCTTTTTGATCCTTTCCTTGATCTCTGCGCCGGTGAAGGGGGCCTTGATCTCTTTGTGGGTTTCGGAGCCGTTGAGTTTGATGGTCGATACCAGTTCCGGAAAACTCGCTATCCCGAAGTTGATCGGACCGCCGACGTAGGCAACCGAGGCATTCACGGCAATGGGCCATGCGCCGTAAGTGTCAAAATATCCCGTATGGCCAGCCTGAGCGGTTGCGCCTCCGATCCAGGCATCCGCATAAATGTGAAACCATCCGCTGGATTTAACTGCGCTGGCCCGCGCGCGGGAAACAAATCCCGGCGCATTGGTCCACTCATATTTGTCGTAGGGCGGTTTGATCAGGATGCTTTTCACATGATCCGTCCGGTTAACGGTGATGTCAATTTGTTTATCGCCTTCATCTTTGGCCAGCCACCGGTTGATCATAAAGACATCCGACTCGCCTGTTTGCCGGTCTCTGACCCGAACAAGAAAGACAAACCAGCCGGCTTTCTTACCGGAATTGTCATGCCTGAGCCTGATGGATTTGATCCTGCCAAAATCGCCGGGAATCGCGAATTCGTCCCACTGGCCACGCTCGAAAAAATCAGGCCTTGGCTTTTTTGCGGCTTCTTCCCTTTCCTTCCTTCGCTGCTCCTGGGCTTTTTTAGTATTGGACGGATGGCTGCCTATGGCCCCCGTTGATTCGTTGAGTTCCTCCTCGCCGGATGTCTTTTTTTCTCCGAAGAGCGTTATATACACTCTGGAATCCGTTCCCGCGTTTTCCACGTCACCCGTCACCACGGCCACGTCTTTCCAATTGCTCGGGGGCGTGTAGCTCCCGATATTCTTGTCCATGTGTTTTTCACCGGCGGTAAATGCCGGAGAGCAGGGCAGGAAAAAAGAAATCACAAATATAAATAAAACGACGACGATTCGTTGAGCCATAACAACCTCCTTTGTGAAATGCATGTACCGTGTAAGAATTTCGCAATCGCTTGCCTGTTAGAAAGCTCAAATAAGCGAAACTTAAAATATTTCCAAACAGATCACCATGATCCGCGTCGGTTTTGACAATATTCCCAATCTTTGCGTCGCCGTTTTTTATATACGTGACCCCTCTTGTCCAAATTAGGTAATGAAAAATAAGCGCATGTTGAGTCCTGATTTGCTATATTGGCTTTGCGAAGAGCAAATGCAGACAAGGAGGACTCAACCATGCAAAGGGTTTGTAGCATGTTCAGCGCACTGTTACAATTATTTCCGCGATTGGAATTTCAAAGCGCGGTGACGGCAACCAAAGCGGAGCGCCACATGTGAGGCTTTCCCTGCCGGGGCAGTTTGTGGGCATGCGGTTTTGTCAAGTGGGACGAGCCCATTCATTGCGGGAGGTGACGGCCGGATTGCGTTGTTGCGAAGGCAAGTTCAAGCACTTCGGGATCGAAGCCCCCAAACGGTCAACACTGACTTATGCCGATGAGTATCGCCCCTAGAAACTCTACCAAAATTCGAGCACCATTTGGTTTGTGTCTACCCATCTATGACCGGGCAAAATTTCTGCGTGGCACAAGGTGTGCCGCGAAACTTCATTTGGTGTTTGATCATGGGCGGGTATTCGCCTCGTTTCGGCGCGCGGACGGATGAAAACACCACACGGACAAGAACGAGATCTTTGTTTATCTGACCAATTCATTTGAAGCGGGAAGCGACGAGTGCCCCGGCCATTGACAAAGACCGCCGGCGGATCGAGTCTTTTTTAAGGTCTTGAAACAGAACCTCAAGATTGAAACGTTTGCGGGCACATCGGCCAATGCGGTGAAGATTCAAAATTGGACAGCATTGATCATTATGCCGATCCTTCGCCACCTGCGGTTGAATGGGGAATTTGACTGGTCGCTTTCCAATCCGGCGGCTATTCTTCGGATGAATCTCCTTGCGCATCGTGATCTCTGGATATGGTTCGATCATCCCTACGAATGTCGGCTATTCTCAACCATGCAACCACAGGTGGAATTACCATTCTGATAATTGGTACAGCATCTGATGAAAGAATGTGAAACCTGAATTCACAAACAGATAAAATCGCCCCAATAAGCATTGTTCTCAAGGGTAAATACTCTTATTTTGGGGAATTTGGACGGCAAGAAACCGTTTATACCCCTTTAAACACCGTATGGCATGCCATCTGTGGCCCCCGCAGATGACGCAACACTCATCGATGATTTTCGTATTTTCCTTACGTCCGGCCTCTTTATCCCGCTTAAACAGAATCTCAAAACACTCTTCCTTGGCCAGGGGACTCATGCCAAAACCTCCGCCGCTTCCGATTCTCTTCTCGATAACATCGGTTTTTGAGGCAACGTTCTTCTTTTTACCCCCTCCTACGGTAACATTTTATTTGAGGCAATTCTTGTTCAAAAATGTCATTGACAAGCTTTGGTCATTCGCCCTATAAGATCGCGTCTTAAAAAAACAACAGCATTGCCATTTCAATGATCATAACGCCCTGATCCGTGGAGGAACCACGCGTGAGTCTGTTTGCCAAAAGCTCGGAGCCCGACTTTCTGTTTTTCATTCAAGG
>CAZPTW010000036.1:0-12898 GCA_964589235.1 uncultured Smithella sp.
GTCGTTTTACGATCTGGAAAGAGAATCCAGGCGTTTCGCCCATCTGATGACGAAATACGGCGTCAAAAAAGGAGACCGCGTCGCCCTTTACGCTTACAATTCCCACTATTATCCCATCAGCATGATCGGGCTGGCCAAAATCGGCGCCATCCAGGTGCCCATCAATTTCATGCTCAACGCCGAGGAGATCGCTTACATCATCAATCACTCAGGCAGCAAGGTCTTCATCGTGGAAGACAGTCTCTACCCGATCATCGCGGATCATCGGGAAAAATTCCTGAGCGTCGAAAAATGGGGCTTTCTGCCGTTGAACGGGGCGGCCCTCCCGGAAGGATTTTTTAACCTGATCGAAGAAATGAAATCGATGGGGTATGAGGAACCCCATGTGGACGTCGGCGCAGAGGATATCGTTCAAATTCCCTATACCAGCGGGACGGAATCGAAACCCAAGGGTGCGATGCTGTCTCACCGCGCGTTGATGTCACAGTATTACAGTTGCATCTTCGACGGCCGGTACGAAACCGATGATGTCAGCCTGCACGCCCTGCCTTTGTTCCATTGCGCGCAGTTGCACTGCTTTCTCATGCCATACCTTTACGTCGGCGCGACCAACGTCATTCTGCATAAAGCCGACGCCCTGGAAATGATCAAGCTTCTTGAAAAATACCAGGTGACCCACATGTTCGCACCGCCGACTGTCTGGATCGGTATTCTGAACCATCCCGAATTCAAGAAATACAACCATCAAAGCCTGAAGAAAGCCGCATACGGCGCCAGCATCATGCCGGTGGAAGTCATTAAGCAACTCTCCGTGACGTTCCGCGGCTTGAAACTCTGGAACTATTACGGACAAACGGAGATGGGACCTGTCGCGACCATCCTGAAACCGGAAGACCAACTGCTCAAGCCGGGATCGGCCGGCAAACCGGTTTTAAACGTGGAGACGAGATTGATGGATGATCAAGGAAAGTTCGTGCCGGTGGGGGAAGTCGGCGAGATCGTTCACCGCTCGGGGCATGTCATGACGGGCTATCTCAATGACCCGGAAAAGACCGCTGAGGCTTTTCAGTATGGCTGGTTCCACAGCGGCGATTTGGGCCGGTTTGACGCCGACGGTTATCTCTACGTCGTCGACCGCAAGAAAGACATGATCAAGACCGGCGGCGAAAATGTGGCGTCTCGGGAAGTCGAGGAAGTCCTGTATCAGCATCCGGCGGTGGAAGAAGTCGCCGTCATCGGCCTCCCCGACCCCAAATGGATCGAAATCGTCGCCGCGGTGATTGTCCCCAAACAAGGCAAGACGATCGATGAGCAGCAGATCATCGCCCACTGCAAGGATCGGTTGGCCGGTTTTAAATGTCCCAAGAAAATCGTCATCCTCGATCGTTTGCCGAAAAATCCATCCGGGAAAATTTTAAAGCGGGAATTGAAGGAACAATTCAAATGAAAGAAGAGAAGAAAGAAGGAGAGAAAGAAGAGGAATATTCTTCCATCGGCGAATTGGCCAAGAAACTCGACATGAGCCAAAGGACCATTCGATATTACGAGGAAATCGGTCTGCTCAACTCCATCAGACGGATTGAAGGCGGGCGCCGGATTTACACGGATGCGGATTTGCGCCGCCTGAAGCTGATCAAACGCCTGAAAATCATGGGCATGACACTTTCTGAAATGCAAGAATTGGAAGCCATGTGGACGTTGGAAAAATCCAGCGACAAGGTTCTGAGGCGACTTCTGGAGTTGCTCGGCAATCATCTGAAACGATTGGAGGACCGGATCGCCGATCTCGACATCCTGCGCCATGAAATCATGGAGTACCAAGAGCGGATCAAAAACAAGATCGGAAAGTGACTTTGTCTTGGATTTCGTCATGCCGCTTTCGGCAAATTTGCCGGGCCTTGCCCCAAGGCCGCCTTTCTCGATATCCCCAAATACCATTTGCCCGATATCGCCCCCTCCAGTATAATTCATGTCCGTAAAACGGCGGCGGAGGGGCCAAGGCGTCCTTACATCACGAGTCAGTCGAAAGAAAAAGAATGGAAATGTTCAGCACGCAGGATTACATCGAGGGCGTTTTGAGTCAAAACCGACGGGTTCTCGCCAAAACGATCACCCTGATTGAAAGCGCCCGGCCCGCTGATCAGGAAAAGGCCAGACAAATCCTCGACGCCCTGATGCCTTACACCGGCAAGGCCCTTCGCTTGGGGGTCACCGGCCTGCCCGGGGCGGGGAAAAGCACCTTTATCGAAAGCTTTGGGTCTCTTTTGACGAAAAAAGGCTACCGTGTGGCGGTGCTCGCCGTCGACCCCAGCTCTCCCAAAACAGGCGGCAGTATCCTGGCGGACAAAACCCGCATGGAAAAACTGGCCGTCAACGATAAAGCCTTCATTCGTCCTTCGCCTTCCGGAAAAACCCTAGGCGGTGTCGCGCGCAAAACGCGGGAAACCATGCTCGTTTGCGAAGCGGCCGGATTTGACGCCGTGATCGTTGAAACCGTCGGCGTCGGCCAATCGGAAGTCGCCGTGGCCTCGATGGTGGATTTCTTTTTGGTCCTGATGATCGCCGGAGGCGGCGACGAATTGCAAGGCATCAAAAAAGGGGTCTTGGAGTTGGCCGACGCGGTGGCCATCAACAAAGCCGACGGCGACAATATCGAGCGGGCCCAATCGGCCCGCCGACAGTATGAAACGGCGTTTCACCTGCTGTCTTCCCCCAACGCGACGTGGCGGCCTCCGGTCGTCACGTGCAGTTCCGTCACAACCGCCGGCTTGGAAAATATTTTCAAAATCGTTCTCGAGCATCGTGACAAACTCACCGCGAGCGGTGAACTCCCCCGAAAAAGGAAAGAGCAGGCTCGGGAGTGGCTCAAATTCTTGGTGCGGGAAGGCGTGCAGGAATGGTTTTATCAAAGCCCGGCGGCGGATGTGCTCAAAAAGTCGCTTGCGGACGTCGAAGAGGGCCGCGTGACGCCGACCACCGCGGCG
Source organism: uncultured Smithella sp. (assembly GCA_964589235.1). Taxonomy (GTDB): domain Bacteria; phylum Desulfobacterota; class Syntrophia; order Syntrophales; family Smithellaceae; genus UBA8904. The sequence goes on from CAZPTW010000036.1 coordinate 2,985, forward strand.
GAAAGGGTGCTTGCATGCTTAAAAGGACGGATATTTAAAGACGACCGATCGGCTGCGGCTGGCCGTTCTGATCGTGCAAAAGGAGATTGATATGAACGTGTTGAAAATCGACCACATCGGTATTGCGGTGAAAGACCTCTCGGAAAAAAAGAAGCTCTTTGAGCTTTTGGGCATTCCATCAACGGGGATTGAGGAAGTGTCTGAACAAAAAGTCAAGGTTTGTTTCTTCCCCTTGGGCGATTCGGAAATCGAACTTTTGGAATCCACCTCGCCGGACGGCCCCATCGCCAAATACATCGAGAAAAACGGAGAAGGCATTCAGCACCTGGCGTTGCGCGTAGACGATATCGACGCGGCTCTTGAAGAACTCAAAACCAAAGGGGTCCGGCTGATCGACGAAACACCCCGCTACGGCGCGGGCGGCGCAAGAATCGCCTTTGTTCATCCCAAAGCCACCGGCGGCATTCTGCTGGAGCTGAGCGAAAGAAAGTGAGGGTGCCCCTTCTCTCCCTTCGACACCGCCGGACTTGCCCCGGAGGTCCATGCGTTTTGCCCGGGTCACACGCGCCCCGTCTCAACAAACGAGAAACGCCCCCACGTCTTCACCGGCATCTTCCATTCCTCCAACGGTCGATTCCGGAAAAGGGGGCCCTCTCCCTGAAAACCCAGGGGTTTCCACACCGGCTTGGCTTGGATGTTTCAGTACGACCAAAATTTTTTGTTGTGTATCTTCATGTCGACGACGCGCCGAAACGCCTGCGCGGAGGTCAGGATGTTCTGATCGATAAAATACTTCCCGATCAAAGGCTGGATGGCTTTTTGCTTTTCCAGGAGTTTCGAAACCTGAAAGTGAGAAAGACGCCCCAAGCGCATGGCGCATTCACCGAACTTTTCCCCGTATTTTCTGAAGCGGAGGATATCCAGAACGTCCGCCCCCTGAAGCCAACCCCAGCTCATCGCCATCGCCCCGAGAGAAGGTCGCTGCAACCTCTGCCAGACAATCGCTTTGATCAGGACGGATAAGGACACTTGGCCGCTGTAGTACAGATATTGGCCGAAGAGGAGCCTGCGCTGCGGCATGCGTCCGACATAAAACGGTTCAGGATGAGCACGGAAATGGGGTTTGGCCGTTTTCGGTTGAGGGGTTGGACGAACGACGGGCCCCGTCGGACGAAAAGGTCGCGCTTCCCGGGCCGGCGGCTTTTTCACATAGAGCGTTCCTTTTTCATCAAGCGAATATTTCCATGGATGCGCCAAAAAATCCAAAAGAAGCTGATAGGCCAAATGGATTTCTCTGAATCGTTTCTCCAAATCGTCCGAATCCGCGGACACGAACGCCGCCCGATCGGGATGCGTCTCCATGGCGCGTTTGCGATAAGCCGCCTTCACGCCGGCCGGCTTCAGGTATCGCAGGAATTCAATCGTAACGTCGACATCCGTCCCGAAAAGCGATTCACAGGCTTTGAACAAATCTTGCCGTGACACGTGGGCCGTCTGCATGCCTCTCTCCTTATCGCCTCTTCAAGAGGCCCGATGGAATGGGCCTTGTTCGGCATAGGCTGAAATTTACCACACGCATGCTTCGAAACTCAAGCGGCAATGTGGCTTGAGGACAGAGAAATCTATTGACTGTCTTAAAGAATCTGGTATCATAGATGCACGATTTCGAAAGGGAAACTGACTTTCCACCGCATTTGGCGAATCCTCTTTGTCCATCGCGGAGTCGACCGTCTTCGTTTTATTACAATTTGCATCGAGTGATAGGACGACAACCGTTCAACCTTCTTAACCACAATTTTTTTTTCAGAGCGGATGGCCATGCGCGTCTTTGGCGGACATCGAGAAGAGCTGGGGCTTCTTCTAAAACCACTCATTGTCATTGCCGTCCTGGCGTGTCTGTCCGCGGGCGCTTTCTTCCTTGTCTGGCAGCATTCCATCAACACGTTGTTTGAAACCGTCGAAAGAAAGTATCGGCAGGACCTCATCAACATCGTTTCGATCGCCCGCCACGCGATAGAACCGGTGCTGTCGAAGATGCGCCGCGGGAACATCCGACGCGAAGAGGCCATCTTGCAAATCCGGAATATGTTGCGCACGATGACCTACGAGGACCAATACGGCAAAAATTACGTCTTCATGAGCTCCTACGGCGGGGTCATGTTGGTTCAACCTTTTGAACCCGAAAAAGAATTGACCAATCAGTGGAATCTCCAGGACAAAAAAGGCCTCTACATCATCCGCGAACTCGTCAGGGCGGCGAAAACGCACCCGCAGGGCTCTTTCGTGCGTTATGACTACCATTTGCCCGGCGTACACACATCGCAAGAGAAACTGGCTTACGTCGTCGGCCTCCCGGAACTGGAATGCTACATCGGCACCGGCATGTACATGGCGCGATCCCTTCAGGAACAAAGAGACATTCTGGCGAAAGCCCGATACGCTTTCCTGGGGCTTTTCACGGCAATGCTGATTCCGATTTCCGTCTCCATCATGGTCATTTGGAACAGAAACCGACGTCTCTTGACGGAGATCCGAACCCGTAGAAAAGCCGAGGAAAATTTAAGAGACAACGAAGCCAAATACCGATCCATCTTCGAAAACATCGGCAAAGGCATTTTTCAGACGGCGCCCGACGGTCTTCTTTTGAGCGCCAATCCGGCATTGGCCCGAATTTGCGGCTATGACTCCCCCGATCAGATGTTGGAGAAAGGGCTCAGAATGAGTCACCATTACGCCCATCCCGCCGATCGAGACGCTCTCCTTCGTCTGATCAACGAAAAAGGATCCGTCGAAAACCATGAAGTCCAGATGAAACAAACGGACGGGTCCGTCATTTGGGTCGCGATCGGTTCCAGAGCGGTGAAAGATGAACAAGGCAACGTGCTCTATTACGAGGGCACCGTGGAAGACATCGATGCCCGCAAGCGGGCCCAGGAAAAGCTGCGCATCTCGGAGGAAAAATTCGCCAAAGTCTTCATCATGGCGCCGGAAATGATCGGTATCTCGCGTCTGGAGGATGGGCGGATCGCCGATGTCAATCTGGGTTTCGAAGACATCACCGGTTGGAAACGGGACGAAGCCGTCGGCCGAACGTCTTCTGACATTCACTTCTGGGCCAATCCGGAAGATCGCGCTCGAATGGTGGAAGATTTGAAAGCGGGCCGGGAAATCCATCAGCGGGAAATCATCTTTCGCCGTAAGGATGGATCGTCGAGAATCGGCTTGTATTCGGCCCGGCAAATTCTCATCGACGACGAGCCGTCACTCATCTTTGTCATGCAGGATGTCACTCAGCGCAAGGAAACCCAAAAGGCCCTGGAGGAAAAAGAGGAACGATTGAACGGCATCACCCGAAATATCCCCGGGTCGGTTTTTCAGCTTCGGGTCAGCGATCACGATCGCGTCGAAATGACGTATGTCAGCGAGCGATTGATCGATATTCTGAATCTGCCGGCGGACGCCGCCTCTCTTTTTCCGGCTTTTCTTTCCTGTGTCTACCCGGGGGACCGAGATCGACTGCTTTCATCCATCCAGTCGGCTGCCGAAACCGGCACGTCATGGAACTTCGAGGGTCGCTTCAAAAAACCATCCGGCGATATCCTGTGGTTTCAGGGGTTCGCCACTCCGGCCCGACACGAAAAGGATTTGATCTTCAGCGGGATCTTGCTGGACATTTCCGAGCGCAAGCGGGCGGAGGAAAAATCCCGCCAGTCCGAAGAGAAATTCCTGAAAATCTTCATGACCGCGCCGGACGGGATTGCCATCTCACGGATGTCCGACGGTTTGATGCTCGATATCAACAGGGTCTTTGAAGAGCTCACGATGTGGAAACGCCAGGACATCGTCGGCAAAACGTCTCTTGACATCCAATTCTGGGCGGATCACCAAGATCGCGCCTTGATGGTCTCCGATCTGGAAGCCGGCCGGGACGTCCTGCATCGCGAATTTCGATTCCGCCGGAAAGACGGGGTGATTCGAACGGGGATCTACTCCGCCCGGTCGATTGAGATCGCCGAGGAAAAATGCCTGGTCTTCATCCTCAACGACATCACGGATCGCAAACAACTGGAGGCGGAACGCCGAAAACTGGAACAGCAACTGTATCAATCCCAAAAACTCGACGCCATCGGACAACTGGCAAGCGGCGTGGCGCACGACTTCAACAATATCCTGATGGGCATCCAGGGGAACGCCACCTTGATGATGATGGACTATCATCCTCAGCATCCCCACTATCAGAAACTGAGCCGTATTGAAGAACACGTCAAACGCGGGGCCAATTTGACCCGTCAGCTTCTGGGATTCGCCCGGGAGGGGAAATATGAAGTCCGGGTTTTGCATCTCAACGATCTCATCCGGAAAGTCGCGCAATTCTTTCTCGAAACGCACCGGGAAATCGAGGCGGACTACCGCATGGAAGAGGCGCTCTACACCGTGGAAGCGGACGCAGGACAAATCGAACAAGTCTTGCTCAATTTGTTCATCAATGCCGGACACGCCATGCCCAAAGGGGGCACCTTTACATTCAAACCCAAAACACCGCCCTCCCGCAGACCGACGCGACCGCGTTACAGTTGAAACCAGGCCGTTTTATAAAAATCTCCATCACGGACACGGGTGTCGGCATGGACCAAGAAACCCTCAAACGGATTTTTGAACCGTTTTTCACCACCCGCTTGAAAGAAGGGGGAAGCGGCCTGGGACTCGCCTCCGCGTACGGCATTATCCGCAATCACGGCGGCGCCATCACGGTGGTGAGCGAACCCCATGTCGGTTCGACGTTCAACATCTACCTCCCCGCTTCGGAAAAAAACATACAGACGGAACCACCGGCCCGGCACGACCGATTCATCTCCGGCAGCGGGGGCATCCTGCTTGTGGATGACGAGCCGATGATCCTTGGATCCGCGTCGGAGATGCTCAGGCTCTTGGGCTATACCGTTTACCCGGCGGCAAGCGGGCAAGAAGCCGTCGCCGTTTTCACAACCAAAAGAGACAAAATCGACCTCGTCCTCCTGGACATGATGATGCCCGGTATGAGCGGCGCGGAGGTTTTGAAGAACCTCAAAAGTATCCATCCCGGCGTCCAAGTGATTCTGTCCAGCGGCTACGGCATGCAAGGAGAAGTGCAAAAAGCCTTGGAGACAGGATGCGCGGGCTTCGTTCAGAAACCTTACAGCTTCGCGAAGCTCTCCCAGATCATTCATCAGGTTCTTCATCCCGCCTAGGCCGGATGGGCAAACCTCTGGGGGATCGGCCTCGGAAAAACACCGGCCCCCTCTCGACGCCTCGCGGAAGTCTCGTGGCACCCAAAGCGTTCCATTTGATGAACAAAAGCGCATCTACCATCTGAGTCTCATGCCGATCGCCCCCACATGCTGACTCCGATCCGCGGAAAATACCGCAGCGTATTGCGCGGCCAAATCCAGATTTTCCCGAATCGCCCAAGCGACGCCCAGTTCGATGGCGGCGCTGTCTCTTGCCGCCGAATCCGTCTGAACCGTGAAGGCCGAAGACGAATAGCCGTTGAAGGCGGCATCGATTGAATAGTCGGTATCCAGAAATTCATGCTGCCAGCGCACAGAGGCCTCAGGCGTCACGGTCCCCGCGACTGTCTTAAAATCCCTCTTCACCCGAGCCCCCAGAGACGCCGTAAGCGACCGGGACCGTTCCTTGTCAACCATGAGGTTCAAAGCCCCCGCGCCTTCTTCCGTGAAGGCGTCACGCATCAGATAGGCCGCCGACAAGGAAGCCAGAGGCGTCACACGCAGCGTTTGAATCTCCAGAGGATAGCCCGCCTCGACATAGCCGCTTACGGTGTGTCCGGTATAGGTGGCATCGGCTGTCCGGTCGACGTCGCCGAAAACAATGTGCCGGCGGGTGTCATAGCGGTTGTAGCCATAAGCCAGCGCGCCATGGACATACCAGGGCGTCCCACAGTATCCCCCATAAAGCGCAGCCGAGTAAATGGACACGTCGGCTTTGTCATCGAGTTGATCCATACTGAGCCGGGCGGCCGAGTATCCGGCGGACAGGCCGACAAAACCTTTATGACCGATTGTCCGGTCGTATCCCAGCGCGATCGAACCTGCCCGATAACCATACTTCGACGAGACATCTTCCCCGTTGCGGTTGCCCAGGCTTCCGTATCCTTTCATCCAGCCCCCCTGCGCCGGCGCCGATGAATGGGTCGCATCACTGGCGGTGTGACCGAGCGCCGCCAGATGCGTCATCCCGGCAAATGTAGCAGACGTCTGGCCCACGCCCTTCATGCGGTCGGACAGGACGTTTAAATACTGTTGAAAGACAAAAGTCGAGGCTTCCGCCAAGGCGGGATGGGTCAGACCACCTGTCCGGTTCAAGGCGCGTTGCGCCCCTTCCTCGGAAAGCGACCGAAGCCCGGTCATCACGGCGCTCATGTCTCCCGACACGGAGGAAGCGATGCGGTCCAAACCGGCGGCAACGGCATGTTGGTTTCGGGTAAGAGCCACATCGACAAAGTGCTTCGAATTTTGGGTCAACGTGAGATAGATGTTTGTCGCGTCATAACTCAGGGACGGCGTTAAAAAAGCCAGGTTGCTTGTCACATCGGCGAAAGTGCCCGTGACACCCCCTGTAGACGTCAGAATGGTGTATTGCGTGCTGGCGGCATACGAACCGGATTCCGCCAGCACGGAAACCGTGGTTTGGTCGCCGCTGATTGTCGTGGTCCCGGACACGACCGTTTTATCGGACTGCCCCGCCGCATTGGCTTCCACCTGGTAGGTCGACCCCGCAGCAAACGTCAGATGACCGTTGACGGTCAGGGTTCCGATGGATTGCCCTGGGGCAATCACGCCGGAATTGACGACAGAACCGGCAACAGTTCCCGTCCCCATCAACGTTCCCGCCGCGTCGACCGTCACGGGACTGGTGAGGCTGCCGTTGACGGCCAGAGCGCCGGCATGGATTGTTGTCGCTCCCGTATAGGTGTGGTCGCCGGTGAGGATCAACAGACCTGTCGCATCTTTCGACAACGACCCTGTTCCACTGATGACGCCGGCGTAAGTTCCGTCAGAGGTCTGATGGAAGATCACCTGCCCGTAATTGAGTATATTCCCCTGAAGACTTATGGTATCGCCCTGAAGGACGCCTTCGCTGACGGTTGTCCCCCCGGTGTAGGTGTTGGTTCCGTTCAGGACGAGGGTTCCGCTGCCGCTCTTCATCAAAGCCCATGTGCCGGTGATGTTGGATGGATATGTTCCCGGCCCGTTGAACTCGAGAGAATTGCCGGCACCGACGGCCTCGATGGACCCGTTGATCGTCGAATTTTCCTGAATCAAAACGGTGTTGTTGTCACCTGCAACCGATAAGGCGACGCCTGCCGTGCCGGTGATGGTCCCGCCGCCGTAATTTCGAATGATCGCGTTCCCTCCGGTCGACGCAACACCGATGGCACCGCTGATCACGCCGTAATTGTTCAGCGTAGACGCGCCGGTCATTTGAACACCTGTGCCGCTTCCTGTGATAGCGGCGCCCGACGCATTCGTGACGGTTCCTGTGTCAATGCTTACGCCGTAAGCGCCCGTCAGGCCTGTCGCGCTGATGGTTCCGCCGCTTTGATTGACGATGGACCCCTTGGACATGTAAACCCCATAGGCGAAGCCGCTGCTTCCCGAGGCCGTTACCGTTATTTCGCCGCTGTTGGTCACACTGCTGCCCGTCGTTCCCGTCATGTTGAGGCCGTACGTCGCAAGGTTTGTTCCGCTGACGGTTATGACACCGGTATTGGTGACCGTGCCGTTGACGGCGGCGATACCGTTGGTCGGTCCATTGGTCGCCGTGATGGTCATGACACCGTCATTGATGACGGTTGCCCCGCCGGCTGGAAGAATACCATGGACGTACGAAGCGCCGCTTACGGTGATCATCCCATCGTTTGTCACGTTCGTCGCCCCACGGATGCCATAGGCATAATCGCCACCGACAGACACGATGATCTTCCCGCCGTCCTCATTCGTTACCGCGCTGTTCGATCCGGTGTAGACACCATAGCCGGTGCTGCCCAAACTCGACGCGGATATGGTGCCCGAGTTTACGACCGTTGTGTTTGAACCACCTCGTACGCCAAAACTGTTGCTGGCGGCCGACGTTGCCAAGATCACTCCATCTGATCTGACGGTGATTCCATCACTGCCGTACACGCCGTAAGATCCGCTGTTGGCGTACCCGGAGATGGTTCCTGAATTGTAAATCTTGGAATCGTTTCCCGTGAAAACACCGACGCCGTAGTTTCCGCTGGTGGTCCCCGATATCGTCCCGCTGCTAGAATTGCTGATAATGCTCCAAGCCCCGGAATTCACGCCGAATATGTAGTTCGATGTGCCGCTACCCGTGACCGTCCCGTCATTGATGACGACGCCCTGCAAATCGTTCCCGCTGGCGTCTTTCTGATCGTTGAAGTTGATGCCGGCGATGCCGCCTGAAACGGTTCTCCACTGCAAAACCGTGACGGTCCAACCATCCGTTTTGCCCCAGATGGCCGGGTCGGTTCCTGAAGAGACGTTCACCGAACCCGAGGAGGTCACCAGCGCCGTTTTCGTTCGGCCTCCTGACAGGGCCTCCAGGTCCTGCATGGATGTCTGAGCCGTGTTGATTTCTACCGTCTCGGCAAAAACCCCGGCAGAGCCCAGTATCAGTCCCACCGCAAAAATCACGCCCCACATGAGCCAATAAGCGCGCCCTTTCATCTTTCTCTCCCTCGCTTTTCAGATCTTGGATTCGTCAAACAAGATGTCGTTGCAGACGATCGAATGGACTTGGTAAAAAAGAATCAAGCCCCCGGACCTCTCGGCCCTCCGTACACTTGTTCCGTAAGTCAGGTGATCAACATCAAAGGAACCGAGCGTCAAAACCTTTATGACGAAAATTTATTAAGCAGAAAATGAAAAATAATTCAATATTTTTGAAAATCAGTCGCGGGATGGGAAACTTTCGATTTTGAGAGGGGCGTTCTTGCGAAAAATGATTTAAAAAATGAACGGGCGACTTCTTGCATGCGATGAGCTACTCCTCGTTGTTCCCCCGGTCCCATGACGCGTCTTGGAGATGGGGGATGACCTTGCGGTCTTCGGCCAGAAGCTGTTCTTGAATGTCAATTTCCTCACGCAATTGAAAGAGATACCGTTGCTGATCATGCCGGTGCACCGCCAAGCGTTTCAAGGCTTCCTCATCGTAGCGCAGAAAATTCTGCCCCGCGCGCAGGGCCGTGTATCTTCGAAATCCAAGCATCACCAGGGCATCCACTCCCAGACGAACGGAGGTATCCAGAGATTCCCGGTAGATATCCGAAATGCCCATATCCATCAAGTCGTAGGCGTCGATGCGGCTTTTGGCCCGCACCAGGATACGCAAACCAGGAAACGCTTTCTTCGTTTTTTCCACCAAGTCAAAATTGATGTCCGGAGAATCGATGGCGGCGATCAGAATCTTGGCGGTCTCCGCCCCGGCGGATTTCAAGATATCTATCCGGGTCGCATCCCCGTAAAAGACGGTGAATCCCATTTTTCTCAGGAGCTCGACACGGTCTGAATCGTTGTCGAGAATCGTCGCCGAAACGCCGTTGGCCCTCAAAAATCGCCCGACAGTGCTGCCGAAGTGGCCGAATCCCGCGATGATCACGGAATTCCCGCCTTCAATGTCATCGGCGTCTCGTCGTTTGACCATTTCCTTTGTTCCAAACTTCGGCAGGATAAAACGTTCATTGATCAAAAGGAAAAGCGGCGTTACCGCCATGCTGATCGCCGTCGCTCCCATCATCAGATCGCTCCACGGATCGCTGAGAATTTGCAGTTGGGCGATAAAAGCGAACAACACGAAGGCGAACTCACCGACCTGACCCAGCCCCAGTGAAAAGATCAAGTTCTGATCGAAAC
>CAZPTW010000037.1:0-12893 GCA_964589235.1 uncultured Smithella sp.
TGTGGAACACGCGATTCCCCGCCATTGATCGAGTGCCGCCTCATAACGGATAATCCGTTGTCTGTCAACGGGGAATACCTTGTTCGTCCCGATTGGCTGTGATCGGTCATCTGCAAAAAAATCTTGACAAAAAAGACCGGTTGCATCAAAGTTCCAACCCGCAAGCGGGCGTAATTCAGTGGTAGAATGCCAGCTTCCCAAGCTGGACGTCGCCGGTTCGAGTCCGGTCGCCCGCTCCATTTCACAAGCCTCAAGGCTACAAGCCTCAGGTGGTAAAATAGTGCTTGCATTGCCTTTTTTTATATGGTAGCAACTCACCGACTATCACTGAAAGTAGTATGCTGAAGTGGGCTTAAGCCCACTTTTTTATTTTCCGAAGCGGTTGTATGTACGATGATTTGAAAGACAAAATATGGCATCTGGCCGAGCCGGTTATTGTGTCCGAAGGCATGGAGTTGATTCATGTCGAATGCATCAAAATGCATTCCCGTTGGATATTCCGACTGTTTTTGGACAAAGAAGGCGGCGTGACGCTCAATGATTGCGCCGAAATCAGCAATCAATTGGGCGATCTGTTGGATGTCCATGATTTGTCCCGCGGCCCCTACACTCTGGAAGTGTCGTCTCCCGGCCTGGATCGCCCTCTTTCACGTGATTGTGATTTCGAAAGATTCAAGGGGTTCAAAGTTAAAATCAAGTCTCACGTCAAGATCGACGGGATCAAAAACTTTCAAGGAATCCTGACGGACTTCGTTTTGGAAAACGGCCGCAGAATCGTCCGCATCAATGTTGCGGGGAAAGTGTACAACGTGCCGAAAGACGACATCGCCAAGGCCAATCTGGTGGACGAAACGGCGATAAAAGAAGACGCGTAAAGAGCCCAAAAATCGGGTTTGGGACAGCCGTAAGCTGAGAATAGGGAGGAATTTGTAAATGTTTCAGGAACTTAAACGTCTGATCGAGCAGATGGGTAAGGACAGGGGTATTGACAAGCATGTCATCACGGAAGCTCTCGAGGCGGCCATGCTCACGGCGGCGCGCAAAAAATTGGGGCAAAACGTGTACATCGAAGCGCATTACAACGATGAGATCGGTGAGATTGAAGTGTTCCAGTTCAAAACCGTCGTTGAAAAGGTGCTTGATCCCGAAACACAGATTTCCAAAGAAGAAGCCAGAAGAACACTCGACGAAGGCGCCGAACCGGGCGATTCTCTGGGGATGAAAATCGAGACGAGTTCCTTCGGTCGCATCGCCGTGCAAATGGCCAAGCAGATCATTATTCAGCGGGTCAAGGACGCGGAGCGCGACAATATTTATGACGAGTATAAGGACCGCAAAGGCGAGCTGATCAACGGGTTTGTGCAGCGTTTTGAAGGCGGCAACATCATCGTGAACTTGGGACGTGCCGAAGGCGTTGTTCCCGTGTCAGAGCAGATTCACCGAGAAACCTACAAGCGTGGCGAACGCATTCGGTCTTATCTGTTCGATGTGAAGAAAAACACCAAGGGCGCGCAGATCATTCTTTCACGGACCCATCCTTCTTTTCTGAAGGCGCTCTTTGAAGTGGAGGTGCCGGAGATCTCCGAAGGGCTCATCGATATCGTCAGCGTTGCCCGCGAGCCGGGTAAACGCGGCAAAATCGCCGTGAAGGCCAAAGACAAGGATATTGATCCCGTGGGGGCCTGTGTCGGAATGCGCGGAACGCGTGTGCAAAGCGTGGTGCAGGAACTGCGTGGAGAAAAAATCGATATCATTCCGTATACGGAAGACGCGGCCAAGTATGTCTCGAGTGCGCTTTCACCGGCAAAGGTCAACCGGGTGCTTGTCGATGATGAAAACCGGTCCATGACGGTCATTGTGCCGGATGATCAATTGTCTTTGGCGATCGGCAAAAACGGTCAAAACGTCCGCTTGGCGGTGAAATTGACCGGCTGGAAAATCGACGTAAAAAGCGAGACGATGGCGGCGGATAAGGCCGATGACGGTCATAAAGCTCTGACCAAGGTGTCGGGGATCGGCCCCGCGATGGCGGAAAAGCTTTTTTCAGTGGGAATCAAGAGCATCGCGATGCTCGCCGCCACCGATGTCGAAACATTGGCGGCGATTCCCGGGGTTGGGGAGAAAACGGCCAAAGAGTGGATCGATGAGGCCGGGAGAATTCTCGATGAAGAAACGGGCGGCGGGAAAAAAGGATAATCTTTCAGGAACCGGACATTAAACATGAGGGAGTTTCGGGAATGGCTAAAAAGCGAGTTCACGAGTTGGCCAAAGAACTTGGTCTGGAGAATAAAGATCTGATTGCCCATCTGGAAAGATTGGGGATTACGGTGAAATCCCACGCCAGTACGCTGGAAGACCACGAGATCGAACGAATCAAGGCGGATCTGCAGGTCAAAACGCCCAGACAGATTGTGGAGGAGCGCATCAAAACGACCGTGATCCGACGCCGGGCGGTGCGCGCGCCGCAGGAGACCGAAACGCCCGCGGCGGAAGCCCAAGAAGAAAAGCCGGAAACCCAGAAAGCCGTATCCGAAGAAACGCCGGGAAAAGAACCGCAAAAACAGGACGTCCCGGAAACCGCCGCTGTGGAGACGACGGAGAAAGCTGAGCCGGAAGCGGCTTCGGAAACCATGTCGATGTCAGGGGCAGAGGCCGTCAAAAAGGTCGAATCTCTCGAGGCGTCTTCACAAGAGCAAGCCGTTCAAACGTCGGCGCAGGCGCAGACGGTGGAGTCGCCGGAGGGGGAGAAAGCGGAGGTCAAAGCCCCCCGCCCCGAGCCGGTCATTCTTCCGGTCAAACCGCCCAAGCAGCCTCCAATCATTCTTCCGGTCAAGCCGCCGATGATTTCCCGCCATAAGATCACCCGGCCGGAAGAGAAGAAAGACGTCCCTGTCGCGAGAGTCCCCCAACCGGTGAAACCGGGCGAAAAAATAATTGTGCCGCCGGCGGACAAGACGGTCAAGAGAGATTTTGAAAAGCCCAAAAAGAAGGGCAAAGGGCCGGTGGAAGTTTTTATCGAAGAAGAAAAAGAAGCCCCGCGCCGTAAGCTTCTCGACAAGAAAAGCGATCGAAAAATTCACAAAGACGAGGACGACCACGAAGTCGTTTTCACGAGATGGCGGGAAGAAAAGAAATCGGCGCCCATCAAAATGAAGAAAACCGAAATAACGGTGCCCAAAGCCATCAAACGGCGTATCCGCGTCGGCGAGACGATTACCACGGGCGAACTGGCCAAACGGATGGGAGTCAAGGCGGGCGATGTGATCAATAAACTGATCGGGATGGGCGTCATGGCGACGATCAATCAGGCCATCGACTTCGATATCGCCTCGCTTGTCGCCTCGGAGTTCAATTTCCAGGTGGAAAAATCGGAACTCGAATTTGACGAAGCCATCCTCAAACCCCAGATCAACGAGGAAAACTTGAAGCCCCGCGCGCCGATTGTCACGATTATGGGGCATGTCGATCACGGCAAGACCTCCCTTTTGGACGCCATCCGCCAGACCAATGTCATCGACGGCGAGGCGGGCGGTATCACGCAGGCCATCGGCGCCTATCATGTTCACATCAATGACCGCGACATCGTGTTTCTCGATACACCCGGTCACGAAGCCTTCACCGCGATGCGCGCCCGCGGCGCGCAGGTGACGGATATCGTGGTTCTGGTGGTGGCGGCCGACGACGGGGTGATGGATCAAACCGTGGAGGCGATCAATCACTCCAAGGTGGCGGGCGTTCCCATGATCGTGGCCATCAATAAAATCGATAAACCCGGTGCTGATCCCGGCAAGATCAAGCAAGCGCTGACCGAATATGGTCTTTTATCCGAGGAGTGGGGCGGGGATACGATTTTTTGCGAAGTCTCGGCCAAGAAGAAAATCGGTATCGAGGAACTTCTGGAGATGATTCTTTTGCAGGCGGACGTGCTGGAGCTCAAAGCGGATCCGACGGTGTCCGCGCGCGGCGTGATCATTGAATCCAAACTCGATCGCGGACGGGGGCCCGTGGCGACCGTTCTGATCCAGCAGGGGACGCTTCACGAAGGGGACGCGTTTGTTTCGAAAACGGAGTTTGGCCGGGTTCGCGCGCTGATCAACGACCAGGGCCAGCGTGTCCGGGAGGCCGGCCCCTCCATGCCGGTCGAAGTCATCGGCTTCTCCAGCGTGCCGGCGACCGGCGGCGAATTCATCTGCGTGGATGACGAGAAGAAAGCGCGCTCGATCGCCGAATACTGGTTGCGGAAAGCCCGCGAGAAGGAATTGTCCTCCTCTTCCAAGATCACGTTGGAGCAGCTCTATGAAAAGATCAAGGAAGGGGTCAAGGATCTGAATGTCATCATCAAGGCCGATGTCCAAGGGTCGATCGAAGCCATCGCCGACGCCTTGCGCAAGCTGTCCACGGAAGATGTTCAGATCAAAGTGATCCACAGCTCTACGGGCGCGATCAGCGAGACGGACGTGATGCTGGCGTCCGCGTCCAATGCCGTGATCATCGGCTTCAATGTCCGGCCGGACGCGCGGGTGAGCGACCTGGCCGCGCAGGAAGGCGTGGAAATCAAACTCTACGACATTATTTACAATGTGATTGCGGACGTGAAAGCGGCGATGGAAGGCCTTTTGGAACCGGAATATAAGGAAGTCGTCCAGGGCCGCGCGGAGGTCCGTCAGTTGTTCAAAGTCCCCAAAGTCGGGGTGGTCGCCGGCTGCCATGTCACCGACGGGAAGATTACGCGGACATCCGGTGTCCGGCTGCTTCGGGAAAGCGTGGTGGTCTACGACGGTAAAATTCTGTCCCTCAAGCGGTTTAAAGATGACGCCCGAGAAGTCCTGGCCGGTTTTGACTGCGGGATCGGCATCGAAGGATATAATGATATCCATGTCGGGGACGTGATTGAAGCTTACGTCACGGAGAAAGTCGAACGGAAATTGTAGCGCGTTCGTGTTGGAATACTTGGAATTATGGTGATCGGTTACGGCATCATTCGACTTCGGATCCCTGAAAGCGGTTCGCTCAAGGAAAAAAGAAGTGTTTTGAACAAAATTCTCAAGCGCGTACAAAACGAATTCAATGTTTCCATCGCCCAGGTGGGTGATTTGGATAATCATCATTTTGCCGAAATCGGTTTTGCCATGACCGGCAACGAGACGCGCTATCTCAATGGCAAAGTGGACCATCTGCTGACGTTCATCGAAACGTTGAACGAGGCGGAGGTTTTGGGATCGAAAATTGAAATGATGGTGGTCTCCGATTTCTTGGAGGCCGCCTCGTGGGAAAAAGGGAAATACGATGAATTTTAAAAGAGCAGACAGGGTCGGCGAGCTGATTTTGGCCGAGATGTCTGATATTTTGCTCAAAACGGTGAAGGATCCCCGCCTGCACGCCGTGACGATCACGGCGGTGAAAGTGACGGACGACCTGCGAAACGCCAAGATATACTTCGTCGAAATGGGGAAAGACGACTTAAGCCGGGACATTGAAGCGGGTCTGAGCAAGGCCAGAGGTTTTGTCCGGCGGGAACTTGGTCATCGTCTCCAACTTCGATTCGTGCCGGAGATTGTGTTTGTGCACGACAAATCTTTCGGCTATGGCAACCGGATTGACCGATTGCTGGCTGAGATCGCGCGGGAGGAAGAGCGGCATGATTAAAGACATCATTTCGGCTGTCGCCAAGGGCAGGCGGTTTTTCATCACGGCCCATGTCCGCTTGGACGGCGATGCTCTCGGCGCTGAGCTGGCGCTCTACAAGATGCTCACGGATCTCGGCAAGGAAGCGGTGGTTTGTAATCAGGATCCCACCCCGTATCATTATCAATTTTTACCGGGCGCGTCATCGATCGTTCACGAGGTGAAGGACATCAGCGCCTACGACGTGGGTTTTGTGCTCGATTGTTCTGAACTGGACCGTGTGGGCGAATTGGCCAAGGTCGTCGCGGCGATTCCAACGTTGATCAATATTGATCACCATGTCTCCAACGGCGGGTTTTGCCATCTGCACCTGCTCGATCCAAAAGCCAGTTCCACAGGCGAGCTGCTTTACCGGCTGATGAGAAAGATGCACGTGAAGATGACCAAAGATATTTGCACGAACTTATACACGGCGATTTTGACGGATACCGGCGGGTTTCGATACTCCAACACACACCAGGAGACACTGCGCGCGGCGGGCGATTTGGTGGAAGGCGGGGCCGATCCGCAGTGGATTTCAGAAAATGTCTATGAAAACGATCCGCCGGTCAAACTGAAATTGATGAGCAAGGTGCTCGAGACGCTGGAATTTGATATGGAGCTCAAGACCGCGTCGCTTGTGGTCTTGCAAGACCACTTGAGAGAAACAGGCGCGACGATGGAGCATACCGACGGTTTCATCGATATCCCCAGAACGGTCAAGGGGGTCGATATCGCGATGCTGTATTCTCAGATGGAAGACAACCTCTTCAAGTTGAGCCTCCGTTCCAAAGGCAAAGTCAATGTGGAAAGAATTGCGGCGCGGTTCGGAGGCGGAGGGCACATCAATGCCGCGGCCTGTCGGATCGAAGGCGATATCGCTCAAATCAAAGACAAAGTGCGACAAGCGGTGAGAGCATTATAAAAGCATGGATGGAATCGTGGTGATCGATAAACCCGCAGGGCTGACGTCCCACGATGTCGTAAGTCGGGTAAAAAAAATCCTCGGGGTGAAAAAAGCCGGTCACACTGGAACGTTGGATCCGCTGGCGACAGGGGTTTTGCCGGTTTGTCTCGGCGAGGCCACCAAGTTGGCGCGGTTTTTATCGGTGGAGAATAAGATGTATCGGGCGGATATGCTTTTGGGCGTGCGCACCGACACCCAGGATATCGAAGGGGCCGTTTTAAAAAAATCATCTGCGGCCGTGTCCGAAGAGGATATCAAACGGGCGTTTTCGGATAGGATAGGAAAAATAAAACAGATTCCACCCGCCTATTCGGCCGTCAAACACAAAGGGAAGCCTTTGTACAAATATGCCCGTCAAGGTCAGTTTCCGGACATCGCTCCGCGCGATGTGGAAATTTTCAAGATCGACGTCTTGAAGATATCCGTGCCGACCGTGACTTTTGAAATTGTCTGTTCGAAGGGGACGTATATCCGGACGCTTTGTGCGGAGATCGGAGAAGCCTTGAATTGTGGTGCATGCCTGGCTGGGTTGCGCCGTCTGCAGAGCGGTTGTTTTACCGAAGCGGCGGCTGTTGGCCTCGACGGTGACACAACCGCCCTGAGGGATCGGTTTTTGGCGAAAATGCTCAGGTTGTCCCAATGTCTCCCGGCGATGCCGGCCGTCGGTGTCGATGGCGTTCAAGCCGCCCGGTTAAAGGCTGGATTTCAGCCCGACGCGGAGATGATTGGCGCCCATGTTCCGGCTTTTCTTGCGGCGGGAGATATGATAAAGCTAGTCGACCCGGAAGGCCGTTTGGTCGCCGTGGCCGAATTGATTTTGGATGCTTGCGTGTTGGGTGAAGGACCGGCAAAAAGGCAGGCGGCTAAAATTGTGAGAGTTTTTCATGAAGGGTGAGACGAAATCAAAAAAATAAAGCAGTAATCCATTGAGAGAGGAGAAACAAGCGTGTTAAGTGTCGAGAAAAGAAAAGAATTAATTGAGGGCTACCGGCTTCACGAAAAAGATACCGGGTCGCCGGAAGTACAGATCGCGCTTTTGAGCGCCAGGATCGATTATCTTACGGAACATTTCAAGGCGCACCAAAAAGATCATCACTCCCGTCGCGGTTTGCTCAAACTCGTCGGTCAGAGAAGAAGATTGCTCAATTACATCAAAGAGAGTGATATCGAGCGCTATAGAACGATCATCAAACGTCTGGGTCTTAGGAAGTAAAACGAGTCATTTCAAGGGCGGAAGGCAAAAGTCGGACCGATTGGCCGGAGAGGTTAGCCCCTTCGGGCCAATCGGCTTTTGCGTTTCGCCCTTGAATTTCCTATTCCAGACAAGAAGACTAAATATGGAGGAAAATCAATGAGTCATACATTTAGTGCAGATTTTGCGGGGCGTCAATTTACAATCAAAACCCATTACGTAGCCGCGCAGGCCGATGGGGCGACCCTGGTTTATTATGGAGACACGGTCGTATTGGTGACCGCCGTATCCTTGAAAACGGCGCGCGAGGGGGTCGACTTTCTTCCGCTGACAGTCGACTATCAGGAAATGACCTTTGCTGCGGGTAAAATCCCGGGGGGATTCTTCAAGCGGGAGGGGCGTCCCAACGAACGCGAGATTTTGATTTCGCGCATCATCGACCGCGCGATCCGGCCTTTATTCCCGAAGGGCTACTACTCGGAGACGCAGCTTGTGGCCACCTTGTTGTCTGTGGATAAAGAAAACGATCCGGATGTGGCATCTATGGTTGCGGCATCCGCCGCTTTGGAGATTTCGGATATCCCGTTTAAGGGACCGATTGCCGGCGTGCGCGTCGGGCGCATCAACGGCGAACTGGTCGCCAACGCTTCCCCGGACAAAATGAAGGACAGCGAGATGAACCTTTTTTTGGTGGGGCGGAAAGTCGTTCCGGGAAAGTCCGGCCGTCCCTACGATGTGGAACTGGTCATGCTGGAAGGAGAGGCCAAGGAAGTTCCCGAAGACATCATCGTCGATGCCATCAAATTCGGGCTGGAAGCTGTGCGTCCGATGATCGACCTGCAGGATCAAGTGCGCGCAGCGGTGGGTAAACCGAAACGCGAAATCGTCGAGGAGATGCCCGATGAAACCCTGATCACGCGCGTGCGCGAAGAAGCGCTGCCCGGGCTCAAAGAGGGCTACAATATGCCGCGCAAGCTTGAGCGATATGCCAAGCTGGGCGAGGTCCGCGAGGCGGTCATTAAGAAAATCGGCGGCGACGACGCGGCCTTGGCGAAAAAAGTGGCGGCCATACTCGAGCATCTGGAGTCCCGCATTTTGAGGGATATGATTCTCAATGAGAAAAGACGAATCGACGGCCGGTCGAATACGGAGATTCGACCAATCAGTTCGGAGGTTGGTGTCCTGCCGTGCGCTCACGGTTCGGCTTTGTTCAACCGCGGTGAGACGCAGGCGCTTGCGGCGATGACCCTTGGAACGTCCTCCGACGAGCAAAAAATGGACTATGTCAGCGGCGAAGAGACAAGATCCTTCATGCTGCATTATAATTTCCCGCCCTACAGTGTCGGCGAGGCCAAGTCGCTTCGATCTCCAGGCCGCCGAGAAATCGGCCATGGCGCTTTGGCCCGTAAAGCACTGGTGCCGGTTCTGCCGAGTCCGGAAGAGTTTCCCTACACCATTCGCATTGTTTCCGAAATCTTATCCTCCAACGGCTCATCCTCGATGGCGACTGTTTGCGGGGGGATTTTGTCTCTGATGGACGGCGGCGTTCCGGTGAAGGATGTCGTGGCGGGGATTGCGATGGGGCTTTTGAAAGAAGGCGATCAAGTGGTGGTTTTGTCCGATATTCTCGGGGATGAAGATCACGCAGGCGATATGGACTTTAAGGTGTGCGGGACGGAAAAAGGCGTCACCGCCATGCAAATGGACATCAAGATCGATGGATTGACGGAAGACATTTTGCGCCAAGCGCTTGCGCAGGCAAGGGAAGGCAGGGTCTATATCATCGGAAAGATCCGTGAAACGATCAGCGCGCCAAGACCCGATATTTCCATCTACGCGCCGCGCATCACGACGGTGAAGGTGAAGGAAGACCAGGTGCGAACGGTGATCGGCTCCGGCGGCAAGAATATCCGTCAGATCATCAATGAAACCGGTGTGACCATTGACGTGGAGGATGATGGCACGGTCAGAATTGCATCGGCTGACGCTGAGGCGGCCGCCCGCGCCGTGGCGATGGTCAAATGGTTGACGGAAGAGGCGGAAGTCGGCAAGGTTTACCGGGGCACGGTCAAGAAAATCGTCGATTTTGGAGCGTTTGTGGAGATTCTTCCTGGGACGGAAGGTCTGTTGCACATTTCTCAGATCGCCAAAGAACGAATCGCGAAAGTCACGGATGTGATCCAGGAAGGGGACGAAGTCATGGTGAAAGTGCTTGAAATCGATAAGTCCGGAAAAATTCGGTTGAGTCGCAAGGAAGCGTTGAATGCAGAGGTGAAATAAATGGTTTTTTGCCGCGGCCGTGATCAAGCGGCCGCGGGCCTTTTGGA
Organism: uncultured Smithella sp.; assembly: GCA_964589235.1. Classification (GTDB taxonomy): domain Bacteria; phylum Desulfobacterota; class Syntrophia; order Syntrophales; family Smithellaceae; genus UBA8904. The sequence goes on from CAZPTW010000037.1 coordinate 10,151, forward strand.
CACGATGGAGACCATTCAGGTACATATTCGGAAAATGCCTGGCGCGGAGGATCTGCCCTTGCCGACATACATGACCGCTCAGGCCGCAGGGATGGATCTGTATGCGGCGGTAACCGCCGATGAGATGATTCTCCCCGGGGAACGCAAGAAAATTCCATCCGGCGTCGCGATCGCTTTACCGGATGGATATGAAGCGCAAATCCGTCCGCGCAGTGGTCTGGCGATTCATCAAGGCATCACCTTACTCAATTCGCCGGGAACCATCGATGCGGATTTTCGCGGAGAGATCGGCTTGATTCTGATCAATCACGGCCCAGAGCCGTTTGTGGTGCGAAGGGGCATGCGTCTGGCCCAAATGATTGTCCAAAAAGTTTGTAAGATCCAATGGATTGAAGTTTCAGCATTGAGTGAAACGCCCCGGGGGGAAGGCGGATTTGGGCATACATCCTCATCTTCCAGCTAAACTTTGCATTTGCCGAAAATCGGTGATATAAGTCAAAACGTCCAAAAAACAGAAACCATGAAAAAGTTCAAGGTCAAAAAGACCATTCAAGACATCAACGAAAAGATCAAAAAAGGCCAGGCGGTGGTGGTGACCGCCGAGGAGATGATCGATATCGTCGAAAGACACGGCGATGTCGAAGCCGCTCGTCGGATCGATGTCGTCACGACGGGCACTTTCGGAGCCATGTGTTCCTCGGGGGCTTTTTTGAACTTTGGGCACACCTCTCCGAGGATCCGCGCCTCCAAAGTGTGGCTCAATGACGTTCCAGCCTATGGCGGGATTGCGGCGGTGGACTGTTATATTGGGGCGACGGAAGTCGTCGAAGGTGATCCGCTCAACAGTGTTTATCCAGGCGAGTTCAATTACGGCGGCGGCCATGTCATCGAAGATCTGGCTGCCGGCAATGTCGTAAAGCTGCGCGCCGAAGGATATGGCACCGATTGCTATCCCCTTCGAAAATTCGAAAAGAACATCACCATCAGCGATTTACGGGACGCTTTTTTGTTTAATCCGCGCAATGCCTATCAGAATTATAACTGTGCCGTCAATATGTCGGACACGACCATTTATACGTATATGGGCATGCTGCGTCCGCGGATGGCCAATGCCTATTACGCCACAGCGGGTCAGTTGAGTCCTCTTTTCAATGACCCTTATTATCGGACGATCGGTATCGGCACAAGAATCTTTCTCGGCGGCACCCAGGGGTTTGTCGTCTGGCCCGGCACCCAGCATAATCCCAATGTCAGAAGAAGTCCCAACGGTACGCCCCGCGAAGGGGCGGGTACGCTCGCGGTTATCGGCAATTTGAAGGAGATGTCCCCCGAATGGCTGACTGGTGCCAGTATTTTAGGTTACGGGGTTTCTTTGTTCGTGGGTATCGGGATACCCATTCCTATTTTGGATGAAGAAATGGCCCGTTATACCGCTGTCAAGGACGCGGATATCTATGCCGCCGTTTACGACTACAGCATGGATTATCCCAAGGGGAATCCCAAACCCATTGCGGAAGTCAGTTACAAAGAGCTACGCAGCGGCGCCATCACCATTGATGGGAAAAAAGTCATTACCGCCCCGCTGTCCAGTTATTACAAAGCCAGCCAAATTGCCAACATTCTTAAAGACTGGATTGAAAGCGGAAAATTTCTGCTCGGTGAAGCCCAGCAGACGTTGATGCCGATTTCTTTATAATTTGCTCGATTGAATCGAGTCGATTTGATTTTACTGGATCAATTTTATCATTAAAATTCAATCATGTTGGGGAATTTTGTGATATTTATCACAAGCTGATTCCTTTTTTTCTAATGTTTTTTAGCGGACTGCCGATAAAAAAGTAAACAATTTATTTTATGGATGTTTAAATTTGATTAATATTAAGCAATTTTTATGATTATTAAATATTTTTCTTGACTTTGTTTTGCAACTATAGTTCTTTGGGGTCAAAATAAAAAGTGTTGCTTTAACTTATTTGATTTATGGCTGAAAATTTAAGAAAAAACAAAGTAAGAAAATTTCGTGAATCGATTCCTCTCAGTATTTCCGAGCTTGCGCGCAAAGCCGAGTTGACGCCGCAGACGATTGCTAAAATGGAAAAAGGATTGCCGACAAGAAAGAATTCTGAACTGAAGGTCGCCAAAGCCCTGCAAAAACCCTACGAAGAAGTATTCCCCCCGCAGGGATAGATGAACATTGAGGGGCAAGGCGCCGGGAGGAATGTGGTTTTTGTCATGAAGATCGGGAGGTACATTTTTGCCTTTGTCTTTGTCATGGCCCTTTTGATTACCTTTGGCAACAGGGGGGTCATTGACAATTACGTCATGAGTACAAGGTTGTCTGAACTCAAAGCGCAAAACGAAATGATCATGGCTCAAAACAAAGATCTGGAGAAAACGATTCTTCTATTGCGAAGCGACTTGGACTATATCGAATCGATTGCGCGAAAAGAGTTGGGAATGGTGAAAAAAGGGGATGTGGTTTACCGGTTGTCAAAATAATGTGGAAGCATGTTTCTTTAGACCCAACAACATGACGGTGCTTTGATGGATATAAAAGAATTTTTCACGGGAACAAAAAAACTCGTCGGACTGGATATCGGGTCCAGTTCATTGAAATTAGCCGAGATTCTCAGTACCTCTCATGGACACGTTTTAAACAGTTTTCGGCAAATTCCCGTGCCCAAAGGGGTGATTGTCGATGGCGCGCTTGAAGACCCCAGTGCGCTTTCCTCTCTGATCAAAG
>CAZPTW010000038.1:0-12790 GCA_964589235.1 uncultured Smithella sp.
TCCTTACGGCGCTCGCAGTATGAACTTCCGGGATCCGCGGCCGTCGATCGAGAAGATCAATCCCGACTATCCGACGCGCACCAAGGGGGTGGTGGAAAAGTGTAACTTCTGCCAGGAGCGTCTGGCCAAAGGGGACCTTCCGGCCTGCGTTTTGGCCTGCAAAGAAAAGGCTCTTGTATTCGGCGATCTGGAAGATCCGCGCTCGGAGATTCGTCTTTTGATCGAAAAACGTTTTACTCTGCGGAGAAGGGCGAATTTAGGCACCGCGCCGCAGATTTATTATATCCTGTGAGGAACGCCATGTTGGAGAAATCCCCGATCGGCAGCCGTATCAACTGGGTCTGGACGGCCTTCTTACTGGTCATCGCGTTGACGGGTTTGATTTTTTATCTCCGTCAACTCAGTGAGGGCTTGGGGATTACGGGGATGAGCCGCGATGTGTCTTGGGGGCTTTATATCGCCCAGTTCACTTTTTTGGTCGGCGTGGCCGCCTCGGCCGTCATGCTGGTCTTGCCATATTATCTGCATGACTACAAAGCGTTCGGTCGCATCACCGTATTGGGCGAATTTTTAGCCGTCTCGGCGGTCGTGATGTGCATTCTTTTTATTTTTGTGGATCTGGGACAGCCCTCGCGCGTCATGAATGTGGTTTTGCATCCGACCCCTCACTCCATTCTGTTTTGGGATATGGTGGTGTTGTCCGGTTACCTTTTGATCAATCTGGTCACCGGTTGGGTGGTCTTGTCTTGCACAAAGAAAGACATTCCGCCGCCCGCGTGGATGAAACCGATTATTTATCTATCCATCCCTTGGGCGATCAGCATCCATACCGTGACCGCTTTTATTTATGCGGGGCTACCGGGCAGAAGTTTTTGGCTGACGGCGATTATGGCGCCCCGGTTTCTGGCGTCCGCCTTCGCCTCGGGACCGGCGCTTTTAATTCTCATCTGTTTGATCCTGAAGCATTTCGGACGATTCGATGCCGGCGAGAAAGCCATACAGGCCTTGTCGAAAATCGTGGCCTACGCGCTGGCGACAAGCATTTTTTTTGTGCTGGTGGAACTCTTTACGGTTTTTTACAGCGGTCTGCCGGAGCATGAAGCCCATTTTAAATATCTTTTTGTCGGTCTGCATGGTCATGGCGCTTTGATGCCCTGGATGTGGTCCGCCACGGTCTTGGCGTTCGGCGCCTTGGCGATACTGATTTTCCCGGCATTGCGAAAACAGGAAAAATGGCTGGCCGCCGCCTGCGTGGCTGTTTTCGCCTCGCTATGGATCGAAAAAGGCTTGGGTCTCGTGATCCCCGGGTTCATCCCGTCGCCGCTGGAGGCCGTGACCGAGTACCATCCGACGGGACCGGAAGTCGCCATCACGTTGGGGGTGTGGGCGGCGGGTTTTCTCGTCCTGACGTTTTTCTACCGGATCTTCACGACCGTGCATGTCGAAAAGGAGCGTCGATGAATCGGAAACAGGTACTCATCATCGGTGCGTCCGCCTGCGGGGCGAAAGCCGCATCCCGCATCAAAAGGCTTTGTCCGGCGTACGAAGTGACGATGCTCGAGAAGAGCCCGTACCTCTCATACGCCGCGTGCGGCATGCCGTACCGGCTGGAAGGGAAAGTGCGTCAGGCCGAAGATTTGATGAAGACCACCGACGGACGGATCCGCGACGCCCAGTACTTTAGAGCCCTTAAAGATATTGCTGTCCACACAAACGTCCGAGCGTCGAAAATCAACCGGCGCGACCGGCACGTCGAGGCGATCGATCTCCAGACCGGCCGATGGGTCTCTTTCCCCTATGACGCGCTGGTATTGGCGATGGGGGGGAATCCCAAAACGCCGCCGATACCGGGGATGGCGCTCAAAGGCGTGTATCACCTGTCACGCATGGAAGACATGCTGGCCATCATCCGCGAACTTGAGGCGCGCCCAACCGGCGCCGCCGTCGTGGTCGGTGGGGGCTTTATCGGGATCGAAATGGCACAGGCCTTGAGGGCGCGGAAATGGAGTGTCACGGTGATCGAACGGGAAAACCAGCTCTTTCCCAACCTATTGGATGATGACATGGCCGCGATGATCCGGGAGCATTTCTTTGAGCGGATGGTGGATATGGAATTCGGCGCCGAGATTCTGTCGTTTGAGGGGAAAGAAGGACGAATAAGCCGAGTCGTCACCCAAAAGACCTCGTATGCCGCCGATCTGGTGATCGTTGCGACGGGACTCGCCCCCGATACGAAATTGGCTCAAGACGCGGGGCTGACGATCGGGGAAACAGGCGCGGTCAAAGTCAACCGGCAACTGCAGACATCCGACCCCGCCATTTACGCGGGCGGGGATCTGGTGGAAAACACACATCTGATTACCGGCGCGCCTTGTTACATGCCCATGGGATCCACCGCCAACAAACACGGGCGCGTGATCGCGGACAACATCTGCGGGAGGCCCTCCGCGTTTCCGGGCGTTTCCGGCACGTTCATTTGTAAAGCTTTCGAATACGCCGTCGGCGCCACCGGTCTTACAGCGTCACAAGCCAGGCAAAAGGGATTCGATGCGCTCGCCGTGACCGTGTGCGGCTTTGACAAAGCCCACTACTACCCGTCAAGCGAGATTCTGGCTCTGAAAGTGATCGTTGAAAACAAGACCGGCAAACTTCTGGGGGTTCAGGCTGTCGGCAAAGGAGACGTGGCGCGACGGATCGATGTGGCGGCGACCGCAATCCGATTCGGCGCCTCCGTGGATGACCTCGACCATCTGGATTTGGCCTATGCCCCGCCGTTTTCGCAGGCGTTGGATATTTTTCTCACGGCGCTGTACGTCGCGCAAAATGTCACATCCGGCCTCATGAAGCCGATCAGGGCGTCGGAGGTCAAAGACCTTTTGCTCAAAAACGAGCATTTGCTTTTGTTGGATGTCCGCTCGGCCTTGGAATTCGAGCGGGCGCATGTCGGCGGCCCCCATGTGATCAACATTCCCCTCGATGAACTGCGGCAAAGAGGCCATGAATTGCCCAAAGACAAAAAGATTGTCTGTGTCTGTCTGCTGGGATTGCGGGGGTTCTCCGCGCAGCGGATTTTGGAAGAGGCCGGCTATCCGGATGTCCATACTCTGGAGGGCGGCCTGTTTCTATGGCCGGAAAAGGAAGATCTGATGTGAGGCTTTTGAAGCGATGAAAATACTGGTTTTGAATTGCGGCAGCTCCTCGCTCAAATACAAGCTCTTCGACATGGGCGCCCATGCCGTTTTAGCCTCGGGCCAGGCCGACCGTATCGGTCTGCCCAACGCCAGGTTTCGCCATGAAGCTGCGGGACAACCCGTCTGGGACGGCGCCCTCGAGCTTCCCGATCATCGACGCGCCGTCGATCTGTTCCTCGGCTTTTTAACGGATGACAAAAGAGGGGTTTTGTCCGACATTCGGGAGATTGCCGGAGTCGGCCACCGGGTGGTTCACGGCGGGGAGCGTTTCCGGACATCCGTCGTCGTGGACGCAAACGTCCGCGACGTGCTGGAATCCACGAAAAAGCTCGCGCCCCTGCACAATCCGCCGAACCTCGCGGGCATCGACATCTTCACCCGGCTGATGCCGGAGGTCCCGCAGGTGGCGGTTTTTGACACGGCTTTTCATGCCACACTGCCGCCTTACGCCTATACCTACGCGATACCCTACCGTTATTACCTTGAAGATCACGTCCGGCGTTACGGGTTTCACGGCATATCGCATCGATGGGTTGCCGCCCGCACGGTTGAGCGCCTCAAAGGAATGATCGAATCGCCCCGCATCATTACCTGCCATCTCGGAGCGGGATCCAGTCTTTGCGCCGTGTCCGGTGGAAAATCCCGCGAGACATCCATGGGGTTTACGCCACTTTCCGGCCTCGTGATGGCCACCCGTTCGGGAGACATCGATCCGGCGGTGGTGTCTTTCATTATGGAAAAGGAACATTGTTCGATCGAAAAGGCCATTGACATCCTGAACCGGCAAAGCGGTGTTTGGGGGATCTCCGGCCTTTCCCCCGATTTTCGGGATTTGACCGAGGCGGCAAGGCAGGGCAACGAGAGAGCGAAGTTGGCGCTGGAGGTTTATGCCTACAGCGTGGCCCGCGGGGTAGGATCGCTCCTTCCGGCCATCGGCGGGCTGGACGCGCTGGTCTTTACCGCCGGCATCGGGGAAAATTCACCGGCCGTCCGCCGGACCGTCTGCGGGTTTCTATCCTGGCTTGGTGTTCTCCTCGATGAAGAGAAAAACACTGCGCCGGACAAAGAAAAAATCATCTCCGCTCGGGAATCGCGCGTCTGCGTGTTCGTGACGCCGACCGACGAGGAGCGACTGATCGCCCGGGAGACCCAGGCGGTTTTAGAACGGAAGTAAAAACGTGTCAGCGATCGACCACGTTTTTGAACCTTGAAATGAGAACACAGGATTGGAGGTATCGTCAATGAAAAAAATGAAAATGACACCCAGTGAAGCGATCGTCGAGACGTTGCTGGCCGAAGGGGTGGATCATGTCTGTGGCATCGTCGGTTCGGCGTTCATGGACATGTTGGATCTTTTTCCGACGGCGGGTATCCGGTTTATTCCGGTCCGCCATGAACAAAGCGCGGCGCACATGGAGGATGCGTTTTGCCGTGTATCGGGACGCTGCGGCGTGGTGACCGGCCAAAACGGTCCGGGCATCACCAACATGGTGACATCTGTCGCCGCGGCCAACATGGGACATACGCCGTTGGTGATCATCTCGCCTTCGGCAGGCACCCCGACCATCGGCTGGGACGGATTCCAGGAATGCGACCAAATGTCGGTTTTTCGGGCGATTACAAAAGCCGTTGTTCGTGTGCCTCACCCGAAACGCGCGGCGGACTGCCTAAGGACGGCCTTTCGCATCGCCTATGCCGACCGCGGCGCCGTTTTATACGATATCCCGAGAGACTATTTTTACGGGGAGCTCGAGGAGAAAATTTTGCAGCCCTCGCAATATCGGGTGGACGCGCGTGGTTGCGGCTCCATCGAGCAACTCGACCGTGCCGTACAGTTGTTGAAACAAGCGAAAAATCCGGTGATCGTTTCCGGACGCGGCGTGGTCGACAGCGACGCGCTCGATATCGTCAAAGCCATCGCCGAGCACTTGACGGCGCCGGTGGCCGTGACGTATCTGCACAATGATGCCTTTTACGGGGATCACCCCCTGTCGGTGGGACCCATCGGGTATATGGGCTCAAAAGCGGCCATGAAGATTCTGGCCCAAGCCGACGTCATGCTGGCAATCGGCACGCGGCTTTCCGTTTTCGGGACCCTGCCCCAGTATGACATCGACTATTTCCCGGAAGAGGCCAAGATCATCCAGGTGGACATCAATCCGAAACATATCGCCCGCACCCATCCCATTGAAGTCGGCATCATCGGCGACGCCAAAGAAGCATCGGCGGAAATCCTCAAACGGCTCAAAGCGATCGACGGCGGCCGCAAACCGGACATCAAGAGACTGGAGGCCGTCGCAAAGGAGAAACAAATCTGGGAGAAGGAAATCGTCGATTTGGCCATGGTGGACGGCAATCCCGTCAATCCGAGACGCGCGCTTCTGGAAATTTCAAGGGCGTTGCCGGAAAACGCCATCGTGACCACGGATATCGGAAATGTCTCCTCGACGGCGAACAGCTATTTGAAATTCAATCACCCTCGCCAGCACATCGCGGCGCTGACCTTCGGGAACACCGGCTTCGCCTATCCCGCGGCTTTGGGAGCGCAGTTGGCAAAGCCCGATGCGCCGGTCGTGGCCATCATCGGTGACGGCGCGTGGGGCATGAGCCTCCATGAAATCAGCACCGCTGTGGAACATCACCTGCCGGTGGTCGCTTGTGTGTTTCGCAACATGTGGTGGGGGGCGGAAGCGAAAAATCAGATTGATTTTTACAACAACCGCTTTGTCGGTGTCGACATTCCAAATCCGGAAAGCTTTGTCCCGGCGGCCATCGCCCTGGGGGCCAACGGCGTTCAAGTGAGTCGAGTCGAGGACATCCAGGAGACCTTCCTGAACGCCATTGAAAGTCGGAAGCCCACCGTGTTGGAATTTCTAGTGGACGGCAAACAGCTCGCCCCCCCGTTCCGAAAGGACGCGCTGGCGTTGCCTAAACGTTTTCTGCCCAAGTACGCCCATTTGGATCATGAAAATTGGTATAAAGGAGGCATCCATGACCTATAACGATTTGCAAGGGAAGACCGCGTTGGTCACCGGATCCGGAAAGAAGACCGGCATTGGTTATGCCATCGCCGAAAAACTCGCTAGCTGCGGTTGCCATGTCATCATTGCCGATTTGGGCCGCCCCCCCGTCGCGGGGGAGTCGCTGAAATCCGCCACCAGTGAGGAAATGGAGATGATCGCCGCCGAACTCGCCAAAACCTATGGCGTCAAAAGCCTGGCGGTGACGGTGGATGTGTCGGACAACCCGGCCATCGGTGCGATGGTGGAGACGATCAAAGGCTCCTTTAACCGCGTCGACATTCTCTGCAACAATGCCGGCGCCTCATTCGGTGTTCCCAATTCGATCCTCGGTTACGACGAAGCGGCCTGGATAAAAACCATCGACGTCAATTTATTCTCCGTGTTCCGGGTGTCGCGGGCCGTGCTTCCGCTGATGATCGGCAAACCCGCCGTCATCATCAATACGGCGTCACGGGCGGGGAAAGTCCCCCCGCTTTTCAACAGCGCCTATGCGGTAGCCAAAGCCGGCGTCATTATGCTGACCAAAACCATGGCCAAGGAATTGGGTGGAAACGGTATCCGTGTCAATGCCATCTGTCCTGGTCAAATCGCCACCGACCTGGAAAAGTGGCGGTTCGGACTGGAGGCGAAGTTTTTCGGAACGACCATCGAACACCAGGAAAAGGAAATGTGCAAAACCATTCCGCTGGGCTACATCGGATCGCCTTCCGAAGTGGGGGATTTGGTGGCCTATCTGGCGTCGGACGCGTCGAAGTATATCACCGGCCAGGCCATCAACATCGACGGCGGCCAATGCATGGAATTATAGGAAAACGTCCACATCCGGGCGCAGGGGAACGACCGCGGCCGTTTTCGACAGGGGGTCGTCTTGGATTTGGAACGTGTTTCAAAGATGAACGAATGAATTTCGAGGAGGATTTACTATGGATAACATCATCGGCGGAAAGCTCGTTGCAGACGCCTTGGTTGACCGAGGCGTGGACTACGTCTTTTCATTGAGCGGCGGGCACATTACGCCCATTTATCAATTTTTGGAAAAAACGTCCGTGACCATTTTTGACGTGCGGCATGAACAAGCGGCGGTTTTCATGGCCGAGGCCCAAGCGCGGCTGAACCGCAGACCCGCCGTGGCGATGGTGACGGCAGGTCCCGGGTTCACCAATGCCCTCACCGGGATCGCAAGCGCCCGGCTCTCCAACGCGCCGGTCATTTTGATTGCGGGATGTGTGGGCACCGAAGCCACCGAAAAATTGGACCTTCAAGACATGACCCAATTGCCTGTCATTGAACCGATGGTGAAGAAAGCCTTCGTGTGTCATGTGCCGGAGCGCATTCCAGAATATGTCGACATGGCGTTCCGCGCCGCCATGAGCGGCCGGCCGGGACCCGTTTATCTGGAATTCCCCTGCAATATTCTCAATGCGAAAGTGGACATGGCGATGGTCAAAAAACCGAAAACAAAAGTGGACTCCAGACCGGTTGACCGGGACAACACCCGGAAAGTCGTCGACCTCCTCAAGACGGCCGAAAAGCCCATTGTGGTCGGCGGCAGTGGACTTTGGTATTCGGATGCGGAAAAGGAAATCATCGAACTCGCCGAAAAGATCGGCATTCCCGTATACACGGGCGGGGCCGGCCGCGGCGTCATTCCGGACACCCATCCGTATTGCTTTGAATCTTCTCTGGCCATTCGGCCCGGTTCGGCGATGATCACGCTCATGACCACCGATCTCGTTCTTTTTTTAGGCGGGCGGTTGAGTTTGTTTTACATTTTCGGAGAGATTTTCCCGCCGACTGCAAAATTCATTCAGGTGGATATCGCGCCGGACGAGATCGGGCGCAACCGCACCATCGATTTGCCCATCGTGAGTGATATCAAGGCGTTTCTCAAAGAACTCAATGCCGTCATCGATGAACAGAAAATCGGCGACGCGCTCAAGGCGCGCTATGCCCCGTGGGTGACCTCCATCCGTGCGGCGCACGACGCCGGGAAGAAGGAGGCCAAGGCCTTGTGGGAAAGCGACGCCTTGCCCATGCACCCCATGCGTTTGGCCCACGAGGTCAATAAATTCATGAATCGTCCCGATGACATCGTCGTCGCCGACGGCGGCGACACCTCGACCTGGATGGGCATGACCCGGACGATCGTGAAAGGCGGCACGTATCTGGATTACGGGTTATACGGCTGTTTGGCGGTCGGCATTCCCTATGCCAATGCCGCCAAACTCAGGCACCCGGACAAACGCGTGCTTCTGATTATGGGTGATGGCTCCGCCGGCTTCAACTTCATGGAGTTTCATACCGCCATCCGAAAAAAACTCCCCATCGTCGTGGTGATCGCCAATGACGCTTCTTGGGGAATGATCGCGCACAGCCAGCAACTGCGTCTGGGGCATCACATCCCCAACGGCACCGAGCTCGGTTGGGTGGATTATCATCGAATGGTCGAAGTATTGGGTGGGTTCGGCGTCTGTGTGGAAAAGCCCGAAGACGTCGCGCCAGCGCTTGAAGCGGCGTTCGCCTCCGGGAAGACAGCCTGTGTCAATGTCAAAGTCGATCCCACGGTGATCAGCCCCGGCAGTGTGGCCTTGGCGAATCTCGGCGGGTATAAATGCAACTAAGCGGCAAAAGCGTCCCCGCTCCCGGAGAGGGACGGGGACGCCCGCGCCCGATCAGGATCAAAAGGAGGTTCCATGAGCGACGTCCCGGTAACCAAAGAATATAAATTAACGACAGCCTATTCCTATTATTTGTTCGCGTTATTGTTTCTGTTGTACTTTTTTAACTATATCGACAGGGTCATTGTCACATCCCTGTTTCCCTTCATTCAGAAGGAGTGGGGGCTTACAGACACGCAATGCGGCCTTTTGGTTTCTGTTGTGTACTGGTCGATCGTGGCCTTCACCTTTCCCGCCTCCATATTCGTCGACCGCTGGAGTCGGAAAAAGACCATCGGGATTATGGCGCTTGTCTGGAGTATCGCCACCGGCGCGTGCGCCTTCGTGCGAAGCTTTCCGCAATTAATCGTCGCCAGGACGTTTATTGGCATCGGAGAGGCGGGGTTCGCACCTGGAGGGACGGCGATGCTTTCAGGGTTATTTCCCGCGGAAAAGCGATCTCGGATGATGGGATTTTGGAACATGTCCATTCCGTTGGGCAGCGCCGTCGGCATTGCTCTAGGCGGCATCATCGCCGAACATTGGGGATGGCGCCATGCCTTCGGGCTCGTCGCGCTGCCCGGCGCAATTGTGGCGATTTTGTTTTTTTTCATCAAGGATTACAAGACGGTGGATCTGGTGAAAACCGTCGCGTGCGCCGAGACAACGCCCAGCAAAGTCAAGATGAGCCGCACGGACATCGTCCGTGAGTTTTTGAAATCCCCCTCCCTGATTCTGACGAATATCGGATTTATCGGCTGCATTTTTGTCAACAACGCGATTCTCACTTGGCTTCCGACATACTTTCACCGGACGGAGAACATTCCGATGAGCCAGGCGGGTATGAAAACGGGTTTGGTCATGATGCTGGCCCTGATCGGGCTTCCGTTGGGCGGCTGGTTGGCGGATGTTTGGTTCAAAAAACGGGTCAGCGCGAGATTACTGTTTCCGGCGATTACCACAACGCTCAACGCGGTGGTTGTGTTTATCGCCTTTTTCTTCTTTGAGGGGAAACCGCAATACATGATGTTGCTCATCATGGGGGCGATCGGCAGCGCTTTTGCTCCGGCGGCCATCACCGTCACGCAAGAAGTCATTCACCCGGGTCTTCGGGCGACGTCATACGCGGTGTGCGTCATTATCCAGAATCTGCTCGGCGCCGCCATGGCGCCTATCGTGATCGGACTGATTTCGGACGCCTACGGGATAAAAGCGGCCCTGTCGGTGCTGCCGCTCTTTTTGATCTTTTCCGCCTTGCTCTTTTTTGCCGGATCGTTTTTTTATGCCAAAGATTTAAGCAAAGTGGAGAAAATCGCGCTGGAATGTGAAGAATAAAAAAGGGAAAGAGGAGGGAGGCTGTCCTGAGACCCTCAACGTGCCCGGCGGGGCCTCCCCCTTCCATCGGAGAAGAAAGGATGAAAGCGGTTGTATATCGAAAAGACCTGGGGCTTGTTTATGAGGACGTCGCCGACTATGTTGTCGGTGATGACGAGGTGCTCGTCAAAGTGGCCAACACCGGCTTTTGCGGATCGGATCATTCGCTGATTGCCGGAGGTCACCTGCCTGACGGCTATATTTTGGGGCATGAAATCAGTGCCGTGATTGCGGAAAAAGGCAAAAATGCCGGTGGTCCGCCGGTGGGCACGCGCGTCTGTATCCGGCCCACCTACTGCGGCGCATGCGCCAATTGCCGGTCGGGGAAACCGCATCTATGCCGTATCCATCGTCGAACGACAGGGATCGGCGACTTGCCGGGTGGCTTTGCCGAATATGTCAAAGTCTTTCCCCAAATGCTCATCGAGATTCCCGCGGGAGTCGACTCGAAAAACGCGGCGCTGGCGGAAACGTTTGCCTCCGCCTTGCATGCCATTCGCCTGACCAGCGGGAGGACCGGTTCCGTGTTGGTGATGGGAGGCGGACCCGTCGGACTCTGCGCTGTGCGCGTCCTGAAGATTCTTGGCTACGGTCCGATCGTCCTTTACGAACCGGTGGCCGACAAGCGCGCCATCGCCCGTCAGTACGGCGCCGATGATGTGATCGATCCTCTGGATCCAAATTCGGATATGCAGGCTTTGACTCTCGCGCCAGGGGGGTTTGAAAAAATTTTTGAATGTTCGGGTGTCAAGGCCAATGTCAATCGATCGATGATCTTGTGTGCCGACGGCGGTGAAGTCTGCATCGTCAGCATGATTTTTACGCCTCTGTCGATTGACGCACCGTTTTTGATCAATCTCAAGGAGATCCGCTGGACAGCGTCCAATTCCAACACCCACGAGGAAAACATCCAATGTCTGCGTTGGATGGCGGAAGGAAAAATCGATGCGCGGCCGATGATTTCCGATGACGAGCCCCTGGCGCGTCTGCCGGATCTCTACCGAAGCAGAATCGATCCAGGCCTTTCCGTCAAGGTGCTCTTGAAAATCGGAGAAGAGTTTTAGCGTCGGGGGTCAACAGGGTCGTGCGATATGAACTGATTTACGGATTTGTCCATTGCCGAGGCAGGACCACATATTCCGCCGGATCCACGGACTCGAGGGTCGAGGCGGAAAAGTGGCTTGAAAATAACCGGCAGAAGGATTTTACCACGGTGAAAGCCCCTTCCGAAGACCCGATTCGATCTTGCCAAGCGGTCTTGTGTCCCTTGAAACGGCAAAAGCCTTGGTTTGATGTCCGAATTCATTCGGAGGAAGAAAAGACATAAGGGAGGTAGAGCGGTCCAAGCCCAACGGTCAACCGGTCGATCGGACCGAAATTTTTTTTGATTTAATCGCGTTTGGGTGGTAGAGACAAAACGCTTTTTTTCACGGAGATATTCTACATTGAAGGATCGAGAACGATTATGGGCGCCAAAGAGCGACGAGAAAGAGAAAGGGAGCAACGCAAAAGGCATATCCTTGATACGGCCAGAAAACTTCTGTTAGAAAAAGGATTGGCGGCGACGTCCATCAACCAGATCGCCAAGCGTTCCGAACTGAGTGTCGGAGCGATATATTTTTACTTCAAGGACAAAGAAGAGCTCTTTGCGGCGCTTCAATTGGAAGGGTTAGACCTTCTCCGTCGGGCGATTCATGAATCCGTTCATCCCGAGTGGCCCGCGGAGGAAAAGATCCGGTCGATCGCTCGAGCCTATCTGCGTTTCAGTGAAGAACATAAAAATTATTACGATATCATCAACTATTTTCTGACGTCGCCTGAAACCATCTTCCCGCCAAACCTGAAGTCGGAAATCGACGAGCACGGCAACGCGAGTATTTCCACGCTGACGGCCGCGATTCGTGAAGGCATTGAAAGCGGCGCGTTCAAAGACGTCAACCCTCGCCGACAGGCCATTATTCTTTGGAGCGCTTTCAACGGCGTCATTCAGATCAAAAAACTCGAAAAAACCATCCTGGCCGCGGATGAATACCGATCGATTTACATGGAAGCCGTTGAGCGGTTTCTTGACGGCCTGCGGCGGTGAAATCCGCAAATACCTGAGCCGAGACGCCGTCGAAAAGAGGTCCGAGCAGAATCCTTTTTGAGAGAAGATGGGAAAAAACCGTTTGCTGCGACCCTGAAATCGAACACAAGGCGGAAGACCTTAAAAAGCCGAAGGGTTCGATCGGGAATAGCACCATTGAAAAGGCCGCTTGCGTATCCCATTTTCCATCATGGAAGGCATCCGTCTGAATACGGAAGATCGTGCCGATGGCCGTCCCATCGGGAAAATGGGCCGGCTATTCTCTTTTGCCCAGAATCTGAACAGCCATATCAGTGAAAGCGACGCCCCGGTCATAATACGTCCAAGGCCAAATGGGCCAGAAAACACCGCCGGTGAGATTGCCCATGCCGTGAATGGCGAGTTCCGGCGAAGATGCCGGGTAGTCGGCAAGAGAAAATTCCGTGGCTCTGAAGGTGGCGCGGTCCGCCTGGAGAGATA
>CAZPTW010000039.1:0-12721 GCA_964589235.1 uncultured Smithella sp.
AAACCCAGTTGAAGTCGACCGAAGCTCAGGTGTTCGATTTAGCGTTACAGCGGGCCAAACTGGAGCACGCCATCGCCATTTTGACGGGCCGGCCTCCATCTTCTTTCAGCTTGCCCGCCGCGGATGTCGACTGGCCGGACATCGCCATTCCGGTCAGTCTGCCTTCCGATCTTTTGGAGCGAAGACCGGATATCGCGTCCGCGGAACGCGCCATGGCCGCCGCCAACGCCAAAATCGGGGTCGCGCAAGCCGCCTACTATCCATCGCTGACGCTTTCCGGGTCTCTGGGCTACGCCGGCGTAGAACTCGGCAATCTTTTCACCTCCCCTCATTTTTTCTGGGCGATGGGTCCCGCGGCGGCCGCCGCCGTTCTTTTCGACGGCGGAGCGAGGGCCGCGCAGACCGAACAAGCCCGGGCCGCCTACGATGGCGCGGTCGCCTCCTATCGGCAGACTGTCCTTTCGGCCTTCCAGGCGGTGGAGGACCAGCTGGCCGCTCTTCGGATCCTGGCGGAAGAAGCCCAGGTGCAAAAGCAAGCCGTCGAAGCGTCGCGCGAAACCGTCCAGTTGACCACGAATCAATACAAGGCGGGTACGGTGAGTTACTTAAACGTGGTGACGGCTCAGACGATCGCCCTCTCCAACGAACGTACGGCCATCAGCATTGAAGGACAAAGACGGCAGGCCGCCGCGCTCCTGATCAAGGCGCTGGGCGGAGGTTGGAAGGATCCTTCCCGGCAAGGCGCAAGGAATCCTCAGTAGGTCAGAGGAGAAGAAAGTTCCGAAGCTGAATCTCTTGGGGGTGGCAGGGTCGGCCGCGAGATTTCAGACAAGCAGGGGGGCCATTGCTCTTCCCCTCCCGCACAAACGCCCTCAGGGGCCTTGCGGCCTCTGAGGGCGTCGACAGACATGATCAGTTGGCTATTTTACTTCGCGGCCACCAACTCATCCAGGATTTTCAACACCGCGTCGATATCGGCTTTGGTCCACGGATTATTTTTGTCCGTATAGCGGATGTATTTTATCTTTTTGTCTTTTCCAATCAGAATAAACACGGATTTGCCCTTGCAATTCCCCAAATTCCAGGCTTTCGCGAGCGAAAGATCCGGATCCGTCAAAATCGTGCTTTTATATTTTTCGATTTTGCCTTTGACGATTTTTCGAATGACGAAATTGGGCGCGGTGGAGTCCTTCATATTGGCGACCCCCAATCCTCGATAGACATCTTTGCTGTACTTTTTGGCCTTGACGGCGTCATTGATCGGGTCCCCGTAATCCGACGCGCTCGAGTCGGCATACGTCAGCGTAATGACGTGTGTGCCGAAATCGGGAATGGTCGCGGGGTTATCGTCCGCGTCTCTGAGCTGCGGATTGGTCAGCTCCTGACCGACGGACGCTGCATTGGCGGACCCCGCCATCATCGTCAAGGCCACAATGGCGCATCCCAAAACGATTCCAAAACTTTTCCATGAAAATAACCGATTCATCCATTACCTCCTAAATTGTCAAAAAGCCTCGTTTCGAATCAACCGGAGAATCCGTAAGCCTCATTCTCCCCATCCAGACCACTGACCGCCTCTTTGCCTGCTTTGATTTCAATCTATTGAACTCTCGTCCAGTAATGGCTCTCACAAATAATGGAAAGGATACAGGCCGTTATCTTCAATTTATCCTGCGATGCGACCGTCGCCGTACATCGGTAATCTTTGCCTTCGTCGACATCATAGACGGCGCCGTCCACATATCGTCCCGCCTCTTTTTTCAAATCCCACAACACGAGCATGCCCATGAGCGGCTTGTTTTTTCTATCCTTCTTGCAGGTCGTGCAGACGGCATCCGCGGGAACGCCCGGCGCCAATTTGACGATCTTTCCGTAGTAGGCCCCTCCTTTTTCAAAAATTTCCACCTGCAGTCTCTCTTTGCCCTTGTCTTTGCCTTTGAGGATCGGCATCGACCAAACCCCTGTAATCGACGCGTCGGCCGCCCAGCCTGCGGCGGCGAAGGCAACGCAAACCAGCGGCACGGTCAAAAGGATCAGCGCTCTTCTCATTGTTTTTTTTCACCTTCTCCCGGACTGCCCGGACCTTCCTTTGAAATTTGCGCAAGTATATGAGCAATGACTCGCCAGCGCAAGAAAAAAAAGGCGCCGATCCCAAAGGGAAAAAGCACAAGGGCGGGAATGGTTGATCCAGAACCTGTCCTTTTTTTCATCACGCTTTCCCTCGGACTTGCAAAGCCTGAAGCCTCGCCCGTCATTCGTACTTCTTCAGCTCCACCAACTTTTTGTTCTGCGTGGAAACGATATGATAAAATCGATCCTGCGGGACGAAAATATATGGAACATCTTCCTTCCGGCGATAGAGAAAATGGGACAGAATCATCCGGTTGACCGCTTGGTGGCCGACAATCAAGATATTGTCCGAGCTGCGATTGAGGAAAAACGACTTTTTCAGGCCGTCTTCGATGCGGGGTCTCATCTTGGCGTAGCTTTCGCCATCCGGGTAAACATAGTCATATTTATGAGCCTCCCTCAGACGGAAGACCTCCGGCATCTGCCGTTCGATTTCCGCGTACGTCATGCCCTCGCAGACGCCGGCGTTGATCTCGTCGAATTCTTTGAGGGCGATGATGCGGCAATTCTTTTGAAAATCGGCAATCGCCTCGGCGGTTTTTCGAGTCCGAAGTTTCATGCTGGTAAAGATATAGGCAATGTTGCGTTTGGCGAAAAATTGTCCCAGCGCCTTGGCTTGGCGGACGCCTTTGGGCGTCAAATCCGGGTCTCCGCCAATACGGTCTTCCAGATTGAAATCCGTTTGTGTATGGCGGATCAAGAAAAGATTCTTCACTTCATCGGTCACCAGATAATCGCGAATGCGCGCGTAGAGCGGAATCGCGTCGGTATGTTTTTCTCCGATAATCCTGTTTTGCAGAGATTCCAAACGGATATAATTACGCTCCACGCAAAGCGGCGTGTAGATCATCTTGTAGTAATCGATCCGTTTCAAAAACTCGCGCTCCGCCGCCTTAGGCGTCATTTTTTGAAACTCCGGCAGACGGATTTTG
Source organism: uncultured Smithella sp. (assembly GCA_964589235.1). Classification (GTDB taxonomy): domain Bacteria; phylum Desulfobacterota; class Syntrophia; order Syntrophales; family Smithellaceae; genus UBA8904. The sequence goes on from CAZPTW010000039.1 coordinate 3,063, forward strand.
TCCAGGATGCTCCAGGCGAGAATATCCTCGTCATCGTTGACGCATTCAATATAGAGGATCGGGTGGTCGTCGAGACATCGTTCAATGAGTTCACGCCTCTCGCGGCTGGCGTTTGCGGCGTCGAGAATAGCCACCTGCCCGGAGTTTAGCAGATAGCGCTTGGCCCGCTCCATATTGATGCGGGCAAACTTCTTTCGTAATTCCAAAGCGGCTGGATTCCGCGGCGAATAAAACTCGGCAAGCGACGTCTCTTCGGCGGGGCGGTAGCGTCTGCGCAGATTGCCGTTGTTGAACAGGCGCGTGGCGATGTTGTCCTTCCGGAACGACTCGCGAAGACGGACGGCCAACGTCGATTTGCCGCGCGCGGGCAATCCCATCAAAACAATGTAGAGCTTCTCGTCGCTCATGAATAGACCTTCAGGGTCCGAAAGGTGGAGCCCTCGGATATCGGACTGTATCACGACCCCCTCGAACACCTCGTCGAGGACGACCGCCGCGGCGATCTGGGCCACCGTCCGGAGACGGTTAGCTTTTTAACAGATTGACTTCTGAACTTCAAGATATTCAGTGCATTGGCCCCAGAAGCGCATGAATCGTCTTTTTTTCATAAGCGATCCACTGTCGGGTCGCCGAGTCGGTTGAAGGAGACGATGGGAGCGGGGGCACGATGACAAAAGGAGAGCCGGAAGATGTGATGGGAGGAGGGCGGGAGGCCCCTGGACGGGAAGGGTTGAATCTTTGGGATCCACCGAAGCATTTCCGTCCATCGCATCCGTCGCTTCCGATGGTCAATCGCCCCACGGGGCGATTGACCCGCCGCAAAATTGAACCATTCATGCGCGTCTTCCGGGAGGGCGAAAAGGATTGACATCCCCTGGCCTTTTGTTTAATCTTTCCCCGTTCGTTATTCATGCCAAGACGCTTTTGTTGAGGATAACGACATGTCGAGAAGGCTGTTTCACAAAAGCAAACCATGGTGAAAGGAGAACATTATGCCTGTCAAAGTCGCCATTAATGGTTTCGGCCGCATCGGCCGGCTCGTTTTTCGAGCCGGACTCAACAAAAAAGACATTGAGTTCGTCGCCGTCAATGATTTAACCGACCCGAAGACCCTCGCGCATTTGCTGAAATATGACTCTGTTCACGGAACGCTTCAAGCCGATGTCAAATCCACCCCGCATTCGATTGTTGTCGATGGCAAAGAAATCAAGGCCTTTGCCAGTCGTGACCCGGAGGAGCTTCCTTGGCACGATCTGGCCGTGGATGTGGTTTTGGAAAGCACCGGCAAGTTCACCGACCGAGAAGGGGCCCAGAAACACCTCAAAGCCGGGGCCAAAAAAGTCGTTGTGTCCGCGCCGGCCAAAAACCCGGATGTGACGATCGTCTTCGGTGTCAACGCTCAGGATTACGACCGGTCGAAGCACGCCGTGATTTCCATGGGCTCTTGCACCACCAACTGCCTGGCCCCGATCGTCAAAATTCTCAACGAGGAATTCGGCGTGGAATACGGCCTCATGACAACGATCCACGCGTATACCAACGACCAGGTCGTCCTCGACGAGCCGCATAAGGACTTGCGCCGCGCCAGGGCGTCGGCGATGTCGATGATCCCGACCACCACAGGCGCCGCCCGCGCCATATCGGAGGTCATTCCGGAATTAAAAGGAAAACTCGACGGGCTGGCCATCCGCGTCCCGACGCCGAACGTCTCGCTGGTGGACTTTGTCGCCACCCTTTCCCGACCGACCAATAAGCAGGAGGTCAACGCCAAACTGAAAGAATACGCCGAACGGTCCATGAAAGGCATTTTGATGTGCTCGGAAGAAGAGCTGGTGTCTCGAGACTTCTGCGGTAATCCGCATTCATCGATTGTCGATCTTCCCAACACAACCGTCATCGGCGGCAACATGGTGAAAATACTTTCATGGTACGATAACGAATGGGGCTTTTCCAACCGGATGCTCGAACTGTTGTCCTTCATCATGAAATAATCGAAAAAGGAGCAATGGATATGAAGTATTTAGATCAAATTGATGTCAGCGGAAAACGGGTGTTTGTGCGCGTCGATTTCAATGTCCCTATGGACAAATCGGGCAAAGTGACCGATGACACGCGCGTCAAAGCGAGCTTGGCCACCGTCAATTACATTCGCGAAAAAGGCGGAAAGGTCATTGTGGCCTCCCATCTCGGGCGGCCCAAGGGGAAAAGGGTTGAAGAATTCTCCCTCAAGCCCGTGGCCCCCGTCTTTTCGGCGCTTTTGAAAAAAGACGTCCCTTTCATCGACGACTGCATCGGTGAAAAAGTGCTCGAGGCCGTCGCCGCGATGAAACCGGGCGACGTCGTGCTGCTCGAGAACCTGCGCTTCCATGCCGGCGAAGACAAAAATGACGACGCGTTCGCCCAGGAGCTCGCCAAGCTATGCGATGTCTATGTGAACGACGCCTTTGCCGTATCGCACCGCGCGGCGGCCTCCAACACGGCCATCACCAAATTCGTTCCCGTCTCAGCGGCGGGCTTCCTGCTGAAAAACGAAATCGAGTATTTCAACAAAGCCATGGGGAATCCCGTGCGGCCTTTGGTCGCCATCTCCGGCGGCGCCAAGGTTTCCGACAAAATCGCCGTTTTGGAAAATCTGATCGACAAGGTGGACAAACTGATCATCGGCGGCGGCATGGCCTTCACGTTCCTCAAAGCCCAGGGCGGCCGAATCGGCAAGTCGCTTTGTGAAGAGGATATGCTCGGTCTGGCCAAAAAGATCATGGACAAAGCCAAAGCCAAAAACGTGCAAATTCTTCTGCCGTCGGACGCCGTTATCGCGCAGAACCCGGCGGCCGACGCGCAAACCAGAGTCGTGGACGCGAAAAACATCCCGGAGGACTGGATGGGTCTTGACATCGGACCGGCGACGATCACCGCCTTTTCCGAAGCCGTCCAATCGGCCAAGACGATCGTCTGGAACGGTCCTTTGGGCATGTTTGAGCTTAAGCCTTTTGCCCAGGGGACTTTCGCCCTCGTCGATGCGGCGGTGGCCTCCGGGGCTCTGACCATTGTGGGCGGCGGCGACACCGACACGGCGATTCACAAAACCGGCAAAAGCGACAAGATCTCTTACATCTCCACCGGAGGCGGCGCTTTCTTGGAACTTCTGGAAGGGAAGACGCTTCCTGCCGTGGCGGCGCTCGGTTGATCGTGGAGGCCCTTCATGAAAACTTGGATGGTCGCCGGGAACTGGAAAATGCACAACACCATCGCCGAATCCATCGCGCTGGCGCGGGCGATTAAAGACGGCCTGTCGCCCCTGATCAGCGGCGACGTCGTGGTGGCTCCGCCGTTTACGGCCCTGTGCGCGGTTTATGAAGCCCTCAAGGGATCTCGGATTCAACTGGCCGCGCAAAACATGCACGATGAGGACAAGGGGGCTTACACCGGCGAAATCTCTCCGGCTATGCTCACAGACGTCGGCTGCGCCTATGTCATCCTCGGCCACTCGGAACGCCGCAAATATTTCGGTGAGACGGATGAGCGCGTCAATCGTAAGGTAAAAAAAGCGCTGGCCGCGGGGTTGAAACCGGTGGTCTGCGTCGGGGAAACGGATGAGGAAAGGAGCCGCGGCGTCACACAAGCCGTCGTCAACCGTCAGGTGCTGGGCGCGCTGACCGGCGTCGATCGCGTTGACGATCTGGTAATCGCCTATGAGCCGGTTTGGGCTATCGGCACTGGCAAGGTCGCCACCTGCGCGCAAGCCGAGGAAGTCCACGCGTTCATTCGGGAGCTTTTGCGGGGACTTTACGGGGACATCGCGAAAAACATCCGGATTCTTTACGGTGGGAGCGTCACCCAGGACAATATCGCCGAACTTGCGGCCATGGACGATATCGACGGCGCGCTGGTCGGCGGCGCGTCGCTCAAGGCTGACGCGTTTTTAGGGATTATCCGCAAGATGCCATAACGAAACCAGAGGCAATGGGGGGAGAGGGCATCCATCCACATGTTGTCCATCGCCCATTGCCTGTTGCCGATCGTCTTTCGCTTATCACCCTATTTGACGATGACCAAAATACTCATTGTTTACCACTCCCAAACCGGCCACACAAAAGAAATGGCCGAGGCCGTCTATGAGGGGGCCATGTCGATTGAAGGCGTCGAGGTCATCCTGAAAAAAGCCGCCTGCGCCACCGTGGCCGACCTTCTGTCCTGTGACGGCTTGGCGATCGGCACTCCTGAAAATTTCGGTTACATGTCCGGCATGATCAAAGACTTTTTCGACCGGACATACGGCGAGGCCCAGGACAAGGTTTTTCGTAAACCATTTGTCGTCTTTATCAGCGCCGGCAATGACGGCACAGGCGCCCTTCGGGCGATTGAACGCATCGCGTTGGGGTATAAATTCAAAACGGTTTTTCATCCCGTCATCGCGAAGGGGGAAATCACCGAAGCCGTCCGCGAGCAATGCCGTGAACTCGGGGCGACCCTCGCCGGGGGCTGCGCGATGGGCATTTACTGAAGGTGGCAACGCCATGCGCTGCCCCCCCATATTCATCCCATGGGGCCGATGGATTCATGAAGAAATCTTCGCGTCCCAATGATATTTCCCGAAGGAGGTTTTCCATGCGACAAGGGTTATGTTTCATGACGGCGATCGTGCTTTTGACGCTCGGCTCGGTGTCGACCGACGCGGCGGTTTCATACGACGCGCCGATTCAGTCTCTGGCGGAGGCCATCGCCGAAAAAATCGACGCATCCGGCAAGAAAACCGCCGTGGTGATCGACTTCACCGATCTCCAGGGCAACACCAACGACCTCGGCAGATGGGTCGCCGAAGAAATTACCGCCGAGCTTCAAAACCGTGTTGCTTCTTTTCAGGTTCTCGACCGTACTCTCTTTCGCGGCGCTTTGAAAGCGAGCCGATTTTCCATGCCCGACACCCTGACCCCCGATGCCGTAAAGAAAATCGGTCAAGCCGCAAACGTGGACGTCTTGATCACCGGGGTCGTCACCCCCTTGGGTGACACGCTCCGGATTTCCTGCAGAATCATCGACGCGGACACGGCCCGGGTCATCGGATCGTTCAGAGGCGATCTCAATCGAACCAAGGCGTTGGATACCCTTCTTGCCGGCAATGCCGAGCCGGGCGTAAAGCCGGCACAAGAGCCGTCCGAAAAATCCGCAACGATCGCCGCTTCGCGTCCCCCATCGACGCCCCCGGTCTCGGAAGGCGCGTCTCTTCCCCCCGCCGGACCGGGAGAAGGCCCCAAGTCCGCGGCCGTCGTAAAACAAGCCCGTCACAAAGTACAGGTCGCCTCTTTTGTCTTGGAATTCGAGCGCTGCAAGGCCGCCGGTACACAGACACTCTGTACCCTCTCCGTCGTCAACACGCTGCAAAAAGCGAAACGACTGGCCAGGTGTAAGGCAACGCTGACCGACGACAAAGGACAGATTTATCGTTCCAAGGGCTACGCGACATTTGGCGAGGAGCCCTCGTCTTTCTGGGCCGATATCCACCCTGGGGAACCGCGCCGGATGGTCCACACATTTGAAAATATCCCTGCGGAAACGCAGGGAGCGGATCTCGTGTTGGACTGCGCGTATCTAGACGGCAAGGCGACCTTTTCGAAAATTCAAATGACGAAATGACAAACCGCAAAGAGGTTGAACAGACCGTCCCGGGCCGATACCTCCCTTTGGATGTATTCCGAGGGATGACTGTCGCTTTGATGATTCTGGTCAACACCCCTGGAAGCTGGAATGATGTCTATCCGCCGTTGAGGCATGCCCAGTGGCACGGTTGCACGCTGACCGACTTGGTTTTCCCTTTCTTTCTTTTCACCGCGGGCGTTTCGATGGCGTTTTCATTCGCCGCGTTTGCGGATCGACCTCGCTGGGTTTTTCTGCGAAAGACGGCGCGAAGAATTCTCCTCATTTTCGCCTTGGGACTTTTCCTCAACGCCTTTCCGCCGTGGCTGACCGATTTTTCGCATCTGCGTATTCTGGGGGTGTTGCAGCGAATCGCTTTGTCTTGGGGCTTGGCCGCGTTTCTTGTCGTGAGCATACCCCCTCGGTGGCTGCCGGGCATCGTCGCCGCTATCTTGCTTTCCCACTGGGGAATTCTCCGCGGAGTCGGCGGCCCGGATCCTTACAGCCTCTCCGGGAATGCGGCCGGCGTTTTCGACCGCATCCTTTTGGGATCAACCCATCTGTATCAAGGTTTTGGCGTCCCTTTCGATCCCGAAGGCCTTTACACCTCCATCCCCGCGGCGGGGACGGTCCTGATCGGTTATCTCGTGGGAAGGATCGTCAAAGAAGCGCAAACGGGTCGAGTCGTCGTTACACTGTCCGGCTGTGGTGCCGCCGCCACCGCAGCCGGATATCTGTGGGGAATGGTCTTGCCTCTGAACAAACCCCTCTGGACAAGTTCGTATGTGCTCTACACGGCCGGTCTCGCGTCGCTCCTTCTGGCTTTGCTGATCTATGTCATCGAAAGAATGCCTTCCCGCAAGTGGACGCCGATTTTTTCTGTTTTTGGAACGAATGCCCTTTTCCTTTTCACCCTGTCCGTCCTCTGGGGGAAAACGCTTCGCCTGCTCATCCACATTCCGGACGAAAACGGCCGCAGCGTCAACGCCAGCGTCTGGCTTTATCAGCACGTTTTTGTTCCTCTTGCGGGGCCCATGAACGGCTCATTGCTTTTTGCCGTCGCGCATGTCGCCTTTTTCTGGCTGATCGGTTATATCCTTTATCGACGTGGAATTTTCATAAAGGTCTGAAACGTAGATCAACTTCCTGGGAAGAGGCGTTCTTGGCGCACCCGCGCCATCGGCCCCCACGCGGACTAAACGCGGTGGCTTGAGCTCGACGTCTCTTTCGTTGAGGTCGATGTCCATATCCCATTGAGCCGGCTTATTCCCTCAAGATCCGGAAGCGTCCGCCGGGATATCCAGGTCATTTCCTGGTCATCCGTTTCAACAGCACGCAAGGATTGTAGGCGATTTCCGCGTCCGGGTAAAGTTTCATGCCGCCCATCTTCGTGCCTTCCTTGAATTGCACGGCTTGGTAAGCGAGCAACCCAGACGCGTGATCCTTGAAATAAATGTTAACGGGATATTTTTCGTCTTTGTTTTTGAACTCGAGAACTTTGTGATTTTCATCGTATCGATAGGGAAATTTTTGCGCCTCGAGCCCTTTGAAAATTTTATCCAGGGTCAACTTCGTATCGGTGAATCCCTGACAATCCGATTCATCGCAGCAAAATACCTTCAAGGACCGCTTGGAACATTCGGCGGGACCGACGATGAAGAGGGTCGCAACGCGTTTACATCTTGAGCCTCCAAAAGTCACTTTCTCGCGCATCAACCGTTTTTCCGCATTTGAGTGGCTTCATCTTTCTTTCTCAATTTTTTCTCCATGGGCGTCGAGCATGGGGCATTTCCTAAGCCCGTGCCTGATGGAACCGATTTCTCCGCTCCTTCTTATTCGGAAAGATGATGGTTTTTTCCCTGTCGAAATGAGCGGCCATTCTTTTCCAGCGGGGATTGACAGATGTGTCGATTCTAGGGTAGAAGCAGACACCCTGATGAAAGGATTCAAACTCATATATATGGCAAAAGCATCCGTCCCCGCCGTGGACGCCAAACCGAAAAAAACCAAGGACATCTTTCAGAAACGGCAAGCGCAGATCATCCAGAAAGCCACAAAGCTTTTCATGAAAAAGGGATATGCCCAAACCACCATGCGCGAAATCTCCAAGGCGACGGGCATCGATTTGCGCAATCTGTATTATTTCATCAAGAGTAAAGATGAAATCCTATACCTCGTCTGTCAGATGATTCACACACCGATGATGGAAATTATCCGCCGGCAAACCATTTTGGACATCGACGATCCTGTGTTGCAGCTTCAGACCATTTTCGAAGAGCTCATTGAATTCGGCTATGATTGCAACCAGGAACTGCTGCTGATGTACCGAGAATCCAAGTCGCTTTCCAAAAAATTGAGGAAGGTGATTTTCCATCAGGAAAGCCTGCTCGTCTCACGGGTTGAGGACGTTTTGAAAAAGGGCAAAGAACGAGGTGTCTTCCAATTTGAAGACGCCTCGTTCACGGCCAATTTTCTGGTTTACGGCCTATCCCTTCATCCTCTGAGAAGCTGGAACATGAAAGATTACACCAAAGAGGAATTGAAGCATCTGCTGGTCAAAAACCTCATGAGCACGGTTTTGGCGTAGCCCTCGTCTTCATCGGATTTTTCCAAGGCATCGATACCGGCGCCATGATGGAAAGAGAGCGTTCGACTGGCCCCTTGTCGTTTTCGGCCCGGAGGAATGATCTCTTTTTCTCCATATTTCCATCATCGCCTTCCTCACCTGGGGTTTCGCGGCTCCATGGCGAAACCGCGAACAGCTATCGGTCATTACAACTGACGTCAGTTGTATCCATGAATTTTGAATCGTTATTTATCCAGTGATATTTGAGATTTACGTTGACAGCGCCCCTGGTTTTGATATAACGGCTCAAATGGAGCCGAAAGGATCAGACATCGACAATGGGAAAAAAGACAGACAATCAAACGCCTTCCAAACCAAAACGCTGCAAAGATTTGTTTCAAAAAAGACAAAAACAAATCATTCAAAAAGCGACGAAACTTTTCATAAAAAAGGGATACGCCAAGACCACCATGTGCGAGATTTCCAAGGCGACGGGGATCGATTTGCGCAATCTGTATTATTTCATCAAAAGCAAAGATGAAATTCTCTATCTCGTCTGTCAGATGATTCACACGCCGATCATGGATATTTTCAAAAAACCGGAGATCATGGCCATCGACGATCCCGCGTTGAAACTCAAAACCATTTTTCAAAAATTGCTCGATTTCGGCTACGATTACGGAGAAGAAATACTCTTGATGTACCGTGAAGCGAAATCACTTTCGAAACCCTTGAGAAAAATCATTTTCGATCAGGAGAGCCTTTTGGTTTCTCAAATTGAAGAAATCCTGAAGGAAGGCAAGGAAAAGAAAGTCTTTCAGTTCGACGACGCCTCTTTTACGGCCAATTTTCTCGTTTACGGTTTGTCCGTTTATACCCTCCGAAATTGGAACATGAAGAATTATGCCAAAGAGGATCTGATGCACCTGTTGATCGACGATCTTTTGAGAACGGTCATGGCCTGATCGTCTTTCGTCGGCTTCAGTGTGCAAGCGGACAAAAAAAGCCGGCGGACGCCGGCTTTTTTTTGTCAAAAAGACCCTTCGTGTTCAGCGCAGGAATTTTTCCTTGACGCTTCCCAAAATCGATTCCGCCTCCTTCACCATGGTCTGAACCAGATCATTCACCGTCGGCATGTTATGGATGCGTTGAGCGGCCTCGCCCGCGGCCATCATGGCTTTGGTCTTGTCGCCGGTGCAGACGGCGTGAATGCTTTCTTTTTCGAAAGCGATGAGGCTTTGAGCCTCGGGACTGGCATAATCATCCGGGAACCCCAGGAAGATGCCCGGGGATTTTTTCAGTGTATTGACGGCGTGTTCCGAGCTTCGGGGGTTTTTGATCCAGCGCGCCGGACCGACGAACCCGCGGGCCACCAGCGTCGCCCGGTCACCCGCCTCGACCACCGCCTCTTTCCAAATCTGATGGAAATCGCTTTCCTGGGTCGCCAAGAAGCGCGTTC